>JBGOTP010000008.1:0-32502 GCA_041476545.1 Vicinamibacteria bacterium
TCCGATGGAGCCGCCGAGATCTCGCCGCGGGACACCTGGCCGCCGCGTCGTCCACCCAGGCCAGGCTGGCGGCCCCTCAGGCCTCCGCGCCCACCGAATCCGCCCCGGCCTTGCGGTTGACTCGGCATCACCGTGATGGCGTCGAACATTCCCGATTGGAGGAATCGACCCATCAGTTGTTCCTGGAGACCCACTCCGAGCGACACCATGCCCGCGAGCGAGGCGATGCCGATCGCCACGCCCATCGTCGTGAGTCCTGTCCGTAGCCTGGCCTGGCCCAGATTCCTCAGCGCCAGTCGAACGGTATCGGCCGCGATCACGATGGAGACTCCGACCGGATCATGAGGCGGACTCCGAGACGATGGTGCCATCGAGCAGAGAAATGGTCCGGCGGGCGTACCGGCCCGCCAGCGCCGCGTCGTGCGTCACCAGGATGACCGCCTTGCCGTCGCGCTCGTTGAGCTGTTTGATCAGATCCATGATTTCGCGCGCGGTCCGGCTGTCGAGATTTCCGGTCGGCTCATCGGCGAGCAGCAGATGCGGGTTGTTGGCGAGCGCGCGAGCGATGGCCACCCGCTGCTGTTCGCCGCCCGACAGTTCCCTCGGCCGGTGCCGTTGACGCCCGCCGAGCCCCATCGATTCGAGCAACTGTCCGGCCTGACGTTCCCGCGCCGCGCGTGGCACGTCCGCGAACATCAGCGAGAGGGACACGTTCTCCAGCGCGCTCATGGTCGAGACAAGATTGAATGACTGGAAAATGATGCCGACGTTCTTGAGCCGGTGCAGGCTCAGTTCGGCCGCGGTCATCGTCGCCATGTTCTGGCCGAAGATGCTGACCGTGCCCGCCGTGGCACGATCGAGTCCGGCAATCAGATTCAACAACGTTGATTTGCCTGACCCCGACGTACCGAGGAGCGCGATGAACTCGCCTTGCTGGACGGTCATGGAGACGCCGTCGAGCGCCTTCACGACGACCTCCCCCATGCGGTAGTGCTTTTTCAGGTCCTGGATGTCGAGGAGCGCGCTCACGTCTTGATGAACGTCCCGTCCCGCAGTTCGCTGAACGCGCGGCGCAGTTCTTCCTGTGTGTTCATGACGATCGGCCCGTACCAGGCGACGGGTTCCTCGATCGGCTTCCCAGACACCAGCAGAAACCGGATCCCCATATCTCCAGCCTGCACGGTCACCTCGTCGCCGGAATCGAACACCACCAGCGATCGGTTTCCGACCTCTTCCCTACCCGCCCCCGCCTCCGCTCGCTCCGATGCCTGGCGAGCTACGGCGAGGCTCGCCGAAGCGCCCCTGGCGCGTAGGCGGCCACCTGCCTTGCCCGCCCGGTCCGCGTCGGGAGGCGAAGCAGGAACGACGCCCTCTACCGCCTCAGTCTGGACGGTACGCGGCTCCGAGGCATCACGGAAGGTTCCTGATCCGGCAAAGACATAGGCGAAGGCGTGCCGCGACGTCTCGACCGCGAGACGTTTTCGCTGTCCGGGCGGAACGGACACGTCGAGATAGCGCGGATCGGCGGCGACACCCTCGACCGGTCCGGTCTTCCCCCAGAAGCTTCCGCAGATCACACGCACGCGCGTCCCATCGTCATCGACGACTTCGGGGACATCCTTCCCGGAGACGTCCTGGTAGCGAGGTTTCGTCATCTTCAGAGAGGAGGGCAGGTTGGCCCACAGCTGAAATCCGTGCATGCGACCCTGCGGATCGCCTTTGGGCATCTCCTGATGCAGGATGCCGCTCCCGGCGGTCATCCACTGGACGTCGCCCGTGCCGAGCGAGCCGCGGTTGCCGAGGCTGTCGCCGTGTTCGACCGTACCCGCCAGGACGTACGTGATCGTCTCGATGCCACGGTGGGGATGCCACGGGAAGCCGGCGAGATAGTCGTCCGGGTTCTCGTTGCGGAAGTCGTCGAAGAGCAGGAACGGGTCGAAATCGTCCGTGTCGCCGAAGCCGAACGCGCGCTGCAGTTTGACGCCCGCACCTTCGATGGTCGGTGTGGTGTGAACGACTCGCTTGACTGGCCGTATCGACATGACGCGCTCCTCAACGTCCAACGTCAATGAAGTCGCGGTGACCCCGATGATGGGAATCGGTCACGAGCATCGAAAGGATCGTGCTGACGAGGCTCACGACGAGTGCACCCCAGCACGCGGGCCAGAAGCCGCGGACGTGAAAGCCGAGTCCGAGGGCGGCCGACAGCGAGCTCGTCAGCCAGAGCATCAGGCCGTTGACGACGAGCGCGAAGATGCCGAGCGTGACGATGATGATCGGAAACGTCAGGATCTTGGCGACGGGCCTGATGAAGGCGTTCACGACGCCAAAGACGACCGCCACGCCAAGGAAGGGCAGCCAGCCACCGTCGTAGTTCACGCCGGGCACGACTCGTGTCGCCACCCAGAGTGCCGCCGCATTCACGAGCAGCCGGGCGAGGAAGGGCATCGACTAATGCTAGCACTTGGCGGAGGCTGTCAGGCCTGCCCGACAACTGGATTCGTCGCGCTACCGCGGCTCGTCAGCGCGTCCGCTGCCGGCGGCGGGCGGCTGTCGCTGTTCCACGTCGCGCATCTGCATGTCGAGCTGCCGATTCAACATCAGGAGGCGTCCGATGATCGGGAGGATGAGCAAATTGACGCCGTGGAGCACGCCCATCAGGAGCAGGATGCCCGCCACCTTCATCGTTTCGTCCTTGAACTGCGCCGCGTTGACGGTGGCCGCCCATGAAGACCCGTGCTGGAACGCCAGCGTCAAGAGCGCGTACGCGCCGAACACCAGGTAGTAGGCGAAGTCCATCAGCACGATGAAGCTCTTCCCCGTGCTCGGGTTCGCGCGGAAGACCTCGGCGGCGTAGCTCCTCCCGAAGCGCTTGATGAACGGTCCCAGCACGATAACGATGGCGACCAGCACGCCGGCAGTGATGAGTTCGAGAATCCACCAGTCCATGAACAATGCTCCTTCCTGATACTTGGTTACGGAGGCTACCAGTGACATGAGTGCGGCAACCGCCACGGCGGCGGAACGCACCACTCGCCATCGCCACGCGCGCCGCTGCCGCTCGTCCTCGATGCTGCCTTTGATCCGGGCGAACAGATCGGGACTCTCCTCGATCTGTTCGGCTCCCGCGAACAGGGCGTCGCGGAGGCGTTCCTCAAGTACGGTCATTGTCTCGCCCCCAGGGAGATCTCGAGCGCGGCCAGGCCGCGCCGCAGGTGGGTCTTCACCGAGTTCACCGACAGGCTGAGCGTCGCCGCGATGTCGGGAGGACTCAGATTCAGGTAGTAGCGCAGCGTCAGACAATCCCGCTGCCGGTTCGGCAGCGACTGCAGCGCCTCGAACACCTCGCGCTGGTCTTCGCGCATCACGATGCGGTCCTCTACGGAGGCCGGCCCACGCTGCTCGGGGAGCCGGTGCCGTAACGACACCAGACCACGCCGATTGTGATCGCGCGCGAGATTCAGGACGATCGATCGGAGATAGGCGATCGCACGGTCGAGGTGTTCAATGCGATCGAACGACCCGTGCAGCCGGAGAAAGGCCTCCTGCACCAGGTCCTCGGCCGCGCTCCGGTCGTCCACGAACAGCCGGGCAAGGCGGACCAGCGAGCGCGCATGCTCGTTGAAGAGGTCCGCCATCGCCTCGTCGACCGCCGGCAGCGTCATGGTGGTCCTGTGGCCGACATCTTCACCTGTACAGACGAAGCACGGGGGCAGCGGGGTGACACCGCGCCAAATTCGAAAGCCTAGCTTATCGCCTGAGGTCGCGACACAGAATCTTGCAACCCTGTCACCCGGTCGCGCTCGGCGTTCGTCTGTACTCGTAAAGACGGCCGAGTGTCGTCAGCCGAACGTGTGACGGAGGTGCAGCATGTTGATGTCGCGGTGGGCGCCATGGCGCGCAATTCTGCTCGTGACCGCCGTCTGCGGCGGTGTGCTGATCTGGATGTTCACGGCAAGGGCTCAGCCTCCAGACTGGGAGCTCGCGAACCCAATCGTTCCTCTCCCCGCTCCACCGCTCGGCATCGACAGCACGCTGACCGGTTTGAAGGAGCCGCCGACGCCAGAGCGCGTGCGTCTCGGTCGGTGGCTGTTCTTCGACCAGCGGTTGTCGGTCGACAGCACGGTTTCCTGCGCGAGCTGCCACGTTCCCGACCGCGCGTTCTCGGAGCAGTCTGCGGTCTCGATGGGGATTCGTTCGCAGAAAGGCGGCCGCAAGGCACCGTCGTTCATCAACCAGGCCTGGACGATCTACCCACATTTCTTCTGGGACGGGCGCGCTGGTTCGCTGGAAACGCAGGCGCTCGGCCCGATCGCGAACCCTATCGAAATGGGGAACTCGCACGAGAATATGCTGGCGACGCTCCGGCGCACGGGTTATGGCAAGTACTTCAAGGAGGCGTTTGGCACCGATCAGATGACCAAGGAGCGCGTCTCGCGGGCAATCGCCGACTATGAGCGCACGCGGATGAGCGGTAACTCGCCGTGGGACCGCTGGCGTAAGAATCGCGACGAAAGCGCCGTGTCAACGGACGTCAAGACGGGGCACGACCTGTTCCTCGGCAGAGCCGGTTGCAGCCAGTGCCATCTCGGCCAGAACTTCACCGACAGCACGTTCCATAATCTGGGCGTTGGATGGAATCCGAAGACAAAGACATTCGCGGATGAGGGCCGGCGACTCGCCACAACGCAGGAGAAGGACAGAGGTGCGTTCAAGACGCCGACGCTGCGAGAGGTCGGCCTGCACGCACCATTCATGCACGACGGCTCCGTGAAGTCGCTGCGCGAGGTGATCGAGCTGTACAATCGCGGCGGCATCGCGAACCCTGATCTCGACCCGAAGATCCAACCGCTCAACCTGGGCGCACATGAAATCGACGCGCTGGTGGAATTTCTCGAGGCACTGCAGGGCGAGGGTTATCAGGATAGCGTTCCCAAGGCATTTCCGGGCGTCCATGTGAACGACGCGTCGGCCACTGAAGTCAGGAGATAGCACCATGAGCCCTCTCATTTTTGTCTGCCTCGCTGTCGTCGCGGCCATCATTGTCGTGGCTGTGATGGTGATCTTCGGATTCGGCTTCTCGATGAGGCGCAATCCGCCGGCGCGTTGAGGCGTGGCGGGGGATTCATCACCTGCGTGCGGCCCGGAGATATGCCGCGTCGCGGATAACGCGTGAGCACCAACCGGGTGTGGGTTTATAGGTCAGTATGCTCGACCCTTTATTGAACGGAGCCTATTGGTTTGATGTGGCGATCACGATCGCCGTACTCGGACTGGCGTGGCCACTTTTCGCGAAGGGAGGCCAACCGATTCCGCCAGCAGTCCGGGTCGCACTCGGTGTGGTCCTGTTGTTCGGCCTCTACATCGGTATCATGGCGCTCGGTCATCTTGTCGCGGTGACAATCAAGATTGTTCTCGGCACGCTGCCGGCCGGCAGCAATCGCGGGCGCCTCTTTCGGATTGGATTCATGTTCGCGATTCCGGCGTGGTTGGTGGTGGTCATGACCGTCCGTTCAGTGCGGCGGCAGTCCACACATGCGATTGAAAACGCTCGAGTGGGCGTGCAAGGAGACGCAGATGGCACATGGGGCGCATGCGGCAAGGCAAACTGAAACGGGCCACTCGGATCCGTACCGGCCGTTCAAGCTCGTGGCATGGGCGGCCGGGATCGTGGGCCTACTGATGGTCGTCGGCGGTACCGGTCATCTCGTGGGAGTAATTGGCGCCGCGGTGCATCGGCACAAACTCTTCAACTTTCGCCTCGTCTCGCTCCTCGCCATAGGAGGAATGCTTCTGTACCCCGGCCTTCTCAATCTTGGCATCAGCAGGTCGATCTGGCTGGGGAGACAGTGGGCATTCGTCATGAGCGCCTTCGCTACCGTGGCGTTATTGGCCTACGGGATTCTTCTGATGTTCATGAAGACTCCCCCGGACCCGACCGATCCATTCGCCGGTGCGTCGACAACGGCGGCGGCCTTGTCGATGATCCAGATCATCTATCTTGCGTTCCTCCTGCCCGGTTGGATGGCGTTGCGAAGGAGGCACCGTACTTGACCAAGATCGCCATCGTCGTCCTTGTCGCAATCCATCTCGCCGTGGCCCTCTGGCACGGCAACGCGCACACGGCATTGGCCATCCCACTGTCGCCCGAGCAGAATGCCTTCGTGTTCCTTGTGATCCTCATCGCGCCCGTCGTTGCGGCGTTCCTGCTGTGGACGCACTACGTCTCGGCCGGCGTGTGGATGTTCTTTCTGTCCATGCTCGGTGCACTGCTCTTCGGCGTGTACTACCACTACATCCTGGTATCGCCTGACAACATCGGTCACTTGCCGCACGGCAGTGCGGACGCTCACTCGACGTTCATCGCCAGCGCCGCGGCGCTGGGCCTGCTCGAATTGGCCTCGGCGCTCTATGGCGCATTCTGTCTGAGGTCGCACCCAGCGAGGTTGCATGGCACAGGTGCGTCATAGGCCGATCGCTGTGACTTCAGCGATCTCGCTCGACGACGCTCGTGCGCAGGACGCCGCGGTGGCCGGGGGCAAGGGCGCCGTGCTTGCCAAACTGCTCGCAGTCGGGTTTCCAGTCCCAGATGGGTTCGTCGTGCCGGCGGGGGCGGATCTTTCTCCGATGTTGGCCGATCTGCCGAGCGGCGGCCCCGGTTCCCAACGGTTCGCCGTGCGCTCGTCGGCTGCGGCCGAGGACCGGGCGGATGCCTCATTCGCGGGTCAGTACGAAACGCTCCTCGACGTCGTGCCCGCGGAGCTGGAGGAGGCCATCCGCCGTGTCAGGGCCAGCGGTGCCGCAGATAGGGTCCGCGCCTATGAGCCTGGCCGACCTGGCCCAGCTCCAGGTAACCCAGGTGCCGATGCGATCCCTGTCCTCGTCCAGCGGATGCTCCATCCCAGGGCGGCAGGCGTGGCCTTTACCGCCGATCCCATTGGCGGAGATCGCGATGTCACGCTCGTCACCGCTGTTTCCGGACTGGGTGAGTCGCTCGTAGACGGGCAGGTTGGCGGCGAGTCGTGGCGAGTCAAGGATGGGCGTGCGATGCCCGACGCGCGTGGTCAGGCTTCGACCGCCGAGGTCCTCACGAAACGCGAAGTAAAGGCCATCGCGACGCTTGCTTGCCGGGTGGAAGCGGTCTTGGGTGTCCCACAGGACATCGAGTGGGCGATCGAGGGTCCGACGATCTGGCTGCTCCAGGCGCGCCCGATGACCGCGTTGCCCGAGGCCGTCTCGTGGGACCCGCCGGTGCGGGGCGCGTTCAGCCGCAGCTTTCGGCTTGGGGAATGGATTGGCGCGCCGGTGACCCCGTTGTTCGAGGACTGGCTCCTGGGGCGGATCGAGGATCGACTCCATGCACGCCATGCCGAATGGATCGGGATGCGCGGCGTCCGTCCGTACCACGTGGTTCTGAACGGGTGGTACTTCTACTCGCTCGAGTTCCTGCCCATCACGCTGCGAGGAATGGCTCGATCGCTGCCGGGCATGCTGGCGCGACTCGTCCGCACGCCGCGGCGCGTCGTCGTGGCGTTCCCGCAGGTCGCGCGATTCGGCGTGCCGCTGTACGAGCGGGAGTGGCGCCAGGCCCTCCTGCCTCGATATCGAGCGGCCGTGCGAGAGGCCACGCTCGCCGTCGGACAGGCGGCGCCCGGCGAGCTTCCGGGAGTCATCGATCGACTGGCAGATATTGCGGGCGACTACTTCGCATCGATGGCGATCGTCGCCGGCTATGCCTACAAGGCGGAAACGAACCTCGCGCTCTGGTATTGGTGGCGCCTCCGAACGCTCGGCGAATCCCATTTGCCGCTGTTGCTCGGCCTCGCGCCGGCGCCCGACGAGCCGGCCGGCCACCTCGTCGAGAGCCTGGACTGGTGGTATCCGACTCTCGGCGAGCGGACGCCGACGGTCGATGCCGGGGTCCCAGGTCAGGATCTAGCCGAGGTGACATCGGGCCTCGAAGCCCAGCGGCTCGCAGCGACGGCGCGTGCCCATCAGGCACTGCGATCTCGGAGAAAACGGCGGACCTTCGATCGACTGCTCGCTGAAGCGCAGCATGCCGCCTCGGTCCGGGAGGAGCAGGTGGCGTCCTTCACGCTGGCGTGGCCGATCTTCCGCATCCTTCTCCGGCGCGTGGCCGACGCGCTCGTGGCCGAGGGGATGATCGACCTACCGGATGACATCTATTTCCTGAAGCGGGCCGAGATCGAGGGAGCTATCTCAGCCGCGTCCAGCGGGAATGCCCCGACGGCTCGCGAGGCGCCCGGGCTGCAGGCCCAGGTTACGGAGCGCCGGGCCGCAGGGGAGCGGGCCGCGCGACGGATCGCGCCTTTGTCCGCCGGAACCTTTTCCTGGCTCGTCCGCGCTCTGATCATGAACGGTCGTTCTGCCTTCGGCGCCAGCACTCGTGCCGACGCTCTCTTGCACGGCGCGCCCGCCAGCCCTGGCCTCGCGACGGGAGCAGTCCGGATCATTCAGGATCTCGCCGACGCCGCGCGGCTGCAACCGGGTGAAATTCTCGTGGCGCCCGTCACAACGCCCGCATGGACGCCTTTGTTTCGGATCGCCGCTGCCGTCGTGACCGACGTCGGCAACGCGATGTCACACACATCGATCGTGGCTCGCGAGTATGGCATTCCGGCCGTCGTGGGTTGCGGCGACGCGACGACGCGGTTGACTGTCGGCCAACACGTGATGGTCGATGGGGCAGCCGGAACCGTCACGCGTACGTCAGGCGGGGCTACTTTTCGAACGGGGACCGAAATGAGGGACCAAACATCAACAAGGCGATGAAGAAGATCGCGATCAGTGTAGGCAGCGGAATTGAATGCATATCCTTGCGCAGTCTACCCCAGGCCAGCTCTGAGCCACAGGGCTGTTACGGCGTTTGTCGGCCGAGTAGCGTCAGGACTGCGAGCGGGTCGACGCGGGCGTTGTCCAAACGGACGGCCCAGTGAAGATGCGGCCCCGTCACTCGCCCCGTCGCTCCAACCTTTCCAATCGCCTGCCCGGCGGACACCATGTCGCCCTCGTGCACGTCGATGACTGAGAGATGCGCGAGCGTCGAAAACAGTCCGAGCCCGTGATCGAGGATGACCGTGTTGCCGGAGAAGTACAGATCCCTCGCTAGAACCACGCGGCCCGTGTTGGGCGCCGCGATTCTGGTGCCGGTGGCGGCCGGGAAATCGGCGCCGCCGTGCGGGCTGCGCGACTCGCCGTTGAAGACGCTTCGAGATCCGAAGGCGCTATTGGCTGACGCGCGTACCGGTCGCACGAACGGCCCGTTCCATAGCCGCGTCACGGACGATTGATGCCAAAGCGCTTCGAGTTCCTCGGCTTCGCGAACGATGCGTGGCTCCATCTCGGTGGGCGGGGTGACAAACGCCGGGTCGACCTTCAGCGTGCGCGTCGGGAAGTGCTTGGCGCGGACCACGAAGTCATGCGTGGCGACTGCCCGCCGCGATCCGGCGATCGCCTCGATGGACGATATGTAAGTGCCTGTGGTGACGTCGAGATCGATCCCGACGAGTGCACGCCACCGGAGAGTATCGAGACGATAGGCCACGATGTCGTGGTCGAAGGCGCGTACGTGGACCTCGTCGGCGGGATCCGGTGTCGTGATGGTGAGCACGACCAGCTCGCCCGGTTGAATTGCGCGCGCGTTTGCGACGATGGTGACTCGAGCGGACGGGGTCAGACCGCGGTCTGACCCCGTCCCGATGCCGAGCAAAGACAGAGCGACGATAGCCGGCGCACGACCCATGAACTGATTGTACGCCTGCCGAGCGCGCTATTTCGCGAGATGGAACGGAACGCTCGTCACAACGGTATTCTTGCGGAAGAGCAGCGCGCCCTTGATGAGGAGCGCGCGCTGATTGTGCAGCAGGTGCTGCCACCACCGCGCGGGCACGAACTCCGGCAGGATGACGGTGACGTAGTCCTGAGGCCGTTCGGCCTCGACCTGTTCGATGTATTTCAGGAGCGGCTCCATCACGGACCGGTACGGCGAGGCCAGCACGACCAGTTGGACGTGTCCCCCCCACGAATCCCAGTCTGCCTTGAGCTGCTCGGTCGCCCTCGGATCGACGTCCACGTACAGGGCACGCACATCCTCGGAGAGCGTCTCCGAGTAGCGCAGCGCCTCAACGACGGCGCGCTGGATGCCGCTGATGGGGACGAGGACAATGTTCCGGAGACGAGGCTGCGGGGCATAGCCCTTCATGGTCAACTGCTCGCTCACGTGGTCGTAGTGGCGGTGCGTCGCCTTGAAGATCGCAACGATGATCGGAATCAGCAACAGGACAATCCATGCGCCTTCGAGCGTTTTGGTGACGGCCACGATCACGAGCACGATTCCCGTGGTGACGGCCCCAAAGCCGCTGATGACCGCTCCGTGTGTCCAGCCGGCCGGCTTCAGTTTCCGGAAGCGGATGACCATTCCCGTCTGCGACAGCGTGAACGAAATGAACACGCCGATCATGTACAGCGGCAGGAGCGCATGCGTATTCCCGCCGAACACCACGATGAGGACGGCGGCGAAGAGCGAGAGGATCGCGATGCCGTTCGAGAAGGCGAGGCGATCCCCCTGGTTCATGAACTGCCGCGGCAGAAACCGATCGCGCGACACGATGGACGCGAGTCGCGGAAAGTCCGCGTAGGCCGTGTTGGCGGCGAGAATCAGGATGAGTGTCGTGGCCGCCTGGACAACGTAGTACAGGACGGTCTGGCCGCCGAAGATCGCGCGTCCCAGTTGCGACACCCCCGATTCGACGTCGTTCGGGATCACCCCGTAGGCGTGCGCGAGCACGGTGATGCCGACAAACATCGACACCGCGATGACGGCCATCGTCACCAGCGTGGCCGCGGCATTCTTCGCTTCGGGCGGCCGGAACGCCGGGACGCCGTCCGACACGGCTTCGACGCCCGTCATGGCCGTGCAGCCGTTCGCGAACGCCGTCAGCAGGAGGAAGATGGTCAACGGCGCGTGTCCCGCCGCAGGTGGCAGCGGCATGTTGACGGGGACGATCCCGCCGGTGAGGTATCGATACGCGCCGATCAACAGCAGCGTGAAAATGCTGAAGACGAAAAAATACGTCGGCACGGCGAAGATCTGTCCCGACTCGCGAATGCCGCGCAGATTGCCGAGCATGAGCAACGCGAGGAAGAACAGACAGATGTGGACACGGTAGGGATCCAGCCACGGAACCGCTGACGTGATGGCGAGGACGCCGGCCGAAATACTGACCGAGACCGTCAGCGTGTAGTCGACAAGGAGAGACGCGGCGGCAATCAGACCCGCCGTCTGCCCGATGTTCTCCTTGGACACGATGTACGCGCCGCCGCCCTGCGGGTAGGCGTGAATCGTCTGCCGGTAGGAGAATGCGACGATCGCTAGCAGGGCCGCGATGACCAGGCTGATCGGAATCGCGTAGACGAACGCCCCGACGCCGGCGACGACAAGCGTCGCGAGAATGAAATCCGTCGCGTACGCCACCGACGACAACGCGTCGGACGACAACACCGCAAGGCCGGTGACGCGGGACAGCCGCTCCTGGTGCGCGAGATTCGAAGGGATGGGCTCGCCGAGGAGGAGGCGCTTGAACGAAAAGTTGGACAATCCGGATTCACCTTATCACAGGGTTCACGGGGCCAGGAGGGCCAGGAGTGTCAGGCCCGCGGCAATGATTGTTGCGCGTCGGAGGATCTGACTGGCTCGCCGATTCAGCAGGTCAGCGACCCCCGGCGCCAGTGTCGCGTTGACGACCCCAGGCGCGTCCTGATCGCACGTCCGCCTGGCGGCGTACGCCACGCACGTCTTGGCGCGTGCCTGCAGCAGGCCCACCAACCCCATCCAAAACAGGGGAAACGCTCCAAGGCGCCACCAGCGGCTGGTGGCGGATCGGTCGAGCCAGGCTATCAGCGCGAACGCCGCTACCGTGCCCACTGCGCCGACCACGCGACGTTGGCGTTGGCCCGAGGGACCGATGTTGCCGATGTTGGCGCTCCTCGTGATGTCCAGAGACAACTCTGTCGGTTCCGCTTTCAATTTTGGTCTCCCGTTTTTGCGTCTCCGGTGTGCCAGCCGTGCATTTCAGGCATGGCCTGACCGCCAGCGCGTGGCGCGAACCTTGCGACGCGCCAACTATTCTCTATTAAACGATCAGCAAACCCGCATGAAGTTTGATGCCTACGCGCGCCAGCAGGCGCAAATCGTACTCGACGCCATCGCGAACCAGGTCGCCGAGGCGACGAAAACCGAACTCGACGCCCTCCGCTCCGGCGTCGATGCACGCATTGCCGCACTGTTGCAAACGGTGTCCAGCCCCGAGCACGGGCACCTGCTCGAGCGGCTGGTGAAAGACCTGTCGGAGAGCGCCCGAACCGAAGCCGAAACCGCCCGCGGGCAGGCGGAAGCGGTGGCGTCCCAGGCTCGACTGGATGCCCAGCGGTCGGCCGACGCGGCGCTCGCCACGGTTCGCGCCGAATTGCAAGCGCAGATCACCGCCGCCCACACGACCAACGCGGCGCTATCGAGTGCGCTCGAAGACGCGCGGCAGCAGCTCAAGTCGAGCCAGGCCGCCGCTCAGATTGAAGGCGATCGGACGCGCGCGGCCGTGCAGGCGGAACTCGGCCGCACCCGCGCGGAACTGGAAGGACGACTCGACCAGGTGCAGGCGGCTCGAGCCGAGTTGGCCAGAGTCCTGGCCGATGCGCAGGCGGACGCCGCCTCCGCACGAGCGGAATTGGCGGCCCAGTCTGCCGGTCTCGAGGACGCCCAGGCGCGCGTCCACGCGCTCGAACACGAGGGCACCGGGATGCTCCTCGCGCGAGACGAGGCGGCGACGCGACTGGACGCGGAGGCGCGCCGCGCCAGTGAGGCGGCCGAGGCGCTCGCCACCATCCGCCAGGAAGCGGGACTCGCCAAACAGGAAGCCAGTCTCGCGAAGGTGGACGCGGAAGGACGCCGTCAGGGTCTCGAGGCGGCCACCGAACGCATTCGTGTCCTCGAGGAGGAACTGCGAGCGAAGACAGAACTGCACGGCCACGCTCGAGCGGGCCAGGCGCTGGAGCAGACCGATCACGCCGATGAGGAAGAGACCAGCGTGGCCTTGTTGGAGCATGTCGGGACCGCGCTCGAATCGATCGACGTCGCGATCAGCGCGAGCGAAATCCTCGAAACACTGATGGAGCAGCTGGGACGACAGTTCGCCAAGGCGGCCGTGTTCCTCGTCGGACCATCAAGTTTCAGAGGGTGGCGGGGGAGCGGCCTGGGCCCGGCGACCGACATCAGCAACATCGAAATCCCGCGCACCAGGGATTCGCTGCTTACCCGCACGCTGGCCGATCGCAAGCCGGTCACGGTCGGCGGAAATCCCGGCGACCAGGCGGTCGGTGTGCTGGGCGGTCCCGTCGCGAGCGCCCTGGCGCTGCCCGTGCTCGCGAACGGCCGCGTGATTGCCATCGCCTACGCCGAACAGACGGAAGAAACGTCGGCGGCTGCGCTAACGGTGGGTCGCAAGATCGCGGAGATTCTGATCGACCACGCCAACCGGCGTCTCACGGTCAAGCGACGGCCGTCGTCGCAGCCGTCAAGTCCACGTGCCCCCGAGGTCGATCGCCTGAGTGCCGGCACGAGACTGGACATGCCGCCAGCCCCCCATTCTCCCGCGCGGCAAGCCCGGCGCTTCGCCATGCCGAGCGGGCTGCAGGTCACGCTGGAGGGGAGCGCCAGCGTGCTGGTCGACCTGTCGCCGCTCGGCGCGCAAGTCGTCTCACCAGTGGCGATGCGACCCAAACGTGTCGTACGCATGACGCTGCCGTCTGACAACGGCGGGATCGTGTGCAAAGGCCGCGTCGTGTGGGCCCAGTTCGAGCAGTCGAACGGATCCGCGGAGGCACGATACCGCGCCGGGGTGAAGTTCACCGAGGTCGATACGCGCGCGATCGACGCCTTCCTTGCGCATCACGGCATGTCGGACGCGGCCGATTCCGGCTTGAACGCCAAGCTCGAGTCGACGGCGTAGAAAGAGTCCTTTCACACGGACCCGCTAACGCGCGGCAAGCGCCCGGCCGGCCACGTAGGCGGTCGACCAGGCCCACTGGAAATTGAACCCGCCAATCCGCCCATCGACATCGAGCATCTCACCAACCAGATACAGTCCCGGACAGATCCGCGATTCCATCGTCGCCGAATCGAT
Organism: Vicinamibacteria bacterium; assembly: GCA_041476545.1. Taxonomy (GTDB): domain Bacteria; phylum Acidobacteriota; class Vicinamibacteria; order Vicinamibacterales; family CAVVIG01; genus JBGOTP01. The sequence continues at coordinate 14,199 of JBGOTP010000008.1, forward strand.
CTCGTCGAGGGCCACGCCTCCGGCCGTGGCTTCGGCCACGTTGTAGCCCCGGCACCCCGTGACCGGCAATGGCAACTCGATGAGCGCGCCAACGAGACGGCGTCGCTCCGCGCGGTCGAGCTGCGCGAGCTGACGTGCCGGGTCGATCTCGAGTCGGTCGAGAATCGCCGTCGCGACCGATGCGGGCAGACGACCGCTCATGGCGGTGGGCCCCGTGAGTCCTGTAAGGACTGTCGCCCTCGGCCGCGTTGCCGCCATGGCGGTCCACGCGGCATCCTTCGTCTCGAATGTCTCCCCCGGACAGAAGTTCACAGTGAGGCGAACCGGGCGTCCTTCGAGCTCGGCGCGCAACCAATGGCGCGACGCGTTCAGCGCGACCGGTCCGCTGATCCCGAAATGCGTCCACAGCAGCGGCCCGCGCAGCCTCGTGGCGATCCGGCCATCAACCCATACGGCGAGCTCGGCCTCGTGTGATACGCCGGTTAACGCACGGTTGATCGCGGTCTCCGAGGTCTCATCGAGCACGAGCGGCGTCAGCGCCGGTGTTGTCGGTACGATGGTGTGGCCAAAATGGCGGGCGAACTCGAGCCCGGCTCCATCGCTGCCGCTTTTTGGCAGCGACCGGCCGCCGGTTGCAAGGACCACGCGCGTAGCTTCAAGCGGCCCACGTGACGTGTTGAGCTGAAATCCACGCGGCGTCCGCTCGATGCCGAGAACCCGGTGGCTCGCGAGGAGCTCGGCACCAGAGGTCGCGACGGCCCGAACCAGCGCATTGAGAACGTCGCGGGCCCGGTTGCTGTCGGGAAAGAGCTTCCCATCGGCCTCTTCATGAAGGGGTACGCCTATCTCTTGGAAGAAGGCGGACGTGTCGTTGACGGTGAACCCGCGCAGGATGCGCCTGATGATGGAACGGCGTCCGCCCCAGAAGTCGCGTTCCGACACTACGCGGTTGGTGACGTTGCACCGCGTGCCGCCACTGACGAGGATCTTGGCCCCTGGTGCGCGGGCGCCATCGAGCAGGTGCACTGACCGGGCGGGATTCCCGCGCCGGCAGAAGATGGCCGTCGCAAGGCCGGCCGCTCCCGCGCCGACAATCGTGACGTCAGTGACCGACACTTCCTCCAACCGTGTGCGCGATGGTCAGGACGCAAGAGTAAGAGCGGGACCCCGTGCCCCATGCCAGGACCATCACGTCGCCGGCAAGAACGCCGTAGTGAATGTCCGCGTCGCCCGGCGGCAGCTCGATCGTGAAGTCGTCGAGTGTCGTGTCGTGCGTAAACGTCAGCGCACGCTTGCCGGCCGCGACGCCGTCTGTCACGAGCGCCCAATGGCGATCGGGCTCCGGAGCGGCGACCGACGCGGGCAGGCCGAGGGTGACGTTCTTGGCTGAGCCGTGCACAACGACCTTGCCCCCGTCCACGGTGAGACTGTCGACCCGATCGAGCGCGATCGGCGTGCACTCGCCATGCACGGCCACGGTCCGCGACGAGCCGTTGATGGCCACCGGACCCTGAATCGGTGCGGGCGAGCAGGCGCTCAGTGCCAGCAGCGACGCTCCGAACCATTTCATCAGCCCGTTTCTCCTAGCGCTTCAGAAGGTCTGACAGTTTGTCCTTGGCCTTCTGCTGGACCTCCTGGATCTTCTGCTGCCCGGCCTCGCTGGCGACCGCATTCTTGATCGCGCGCTTGGTCATGTCTCCGACGTCGATCCTGACGCTCGGAGCGACAGCAGGCCCAGAGATCGTCGCCGGAAGCGTCACGCGACCCTGTTCCTGCGTGTAACGAAGGAGATCCTGACCCGCCTGCTGCGAGAGCGCATCGGACAGCTGGACCTTTCCCTTCAAGTCCAGTGTGGCGGCGCTCAGCTGGAGGGCGCCCTGCGCGGCCAGACTGAGATCGTTTCCTTCGAACATCAAATCATTGGTCGTGACCGCGCCGCCTGCGATCGCGAGCGTTGCGCCGAGTCTCGAGAACGGTTCGTCCTTGGATCCGCTCGCGGCATTGCTCAGAGCGCCACTGCGCATCGACGTGGCGACGACGACGGCGTTCACGAGACCGAGGTGTTTCACGATGCCATCGGTCACGTCCACGCGCAGGGTTCCGTGCGCGCTGTTTGTGAGAGCCGCCGCGTCTTCCCCGCGGCCAGAGAATTCGAGCTGCCCGGACATCCTCCCGCTCATCGTGTCGGGCGTTCCCGCAAAACGCGTCGCCGCGGCCACGTCCACGCCCGTCAGTTTTGCACGTGCGCGTACGCTTTGTGTGGAGGCCGCGCGGCCAGAAGCGGCCGGTGTCAGGACGAGCGAACCTTCGTATCGTCCGCCGAAGATGCCGAAGGCAATCGGATCCAGGGTGACGTCCTGCGCGGTGATGCGAGCCCGGCCGGAGAATTTCTCCAGCGCGAGCTGGCCCATGGTGGCCCGATCGGCATCGAGCGCGATCGTGAGGTTCATCCGGGAGGGACCTGCGGTTCTGGCTGCCGGTCCGGCTGCTCCGCGCGGCGACGATGGCGAAGCCGCGAGGCCCGATCCGCTGGAGAAGTCGGTCGCGAAGGCCATCAGGTCGTCGACGTTGAGCGTGCCAGCTTTGAGCTTGATGTCTCCGACCGGGCCCGCGAGATCGCTGATCCGGCCCGTGACGGTCACCTTCGTGTCCCCGGCGCCCAGTGCGATCCTTCTGATGACGAGCGCGTTGCCCTGTGGCACGACCTCGACATCGCCGCGCAACGTCCGTTTGCCGCTGACGATGTTCACGTCGCGCAAGACGATTTCGTCGATCGACACGAGTTCCACGAGCGGCCTGGCCTCTGTCTGTGGGGTCGTGCTCGAGAGGGTGGTGAACGGCGGCAGCGGCAAGTCGATTCTCGCGCCGTTGAGACGCAGGCTCGCGTGCTCGATGCGTCGCGAGAGCAGGGCGCGGAAGTCGGTGCCCACGACCAGACTGGAGACCTGCACGCGCGCTGGACTTCCGATGCGGACGTCTCCGAGATTCACGGTCACGCGCGGATATGCGGTCGCGCTGATGCGGCCGATCGTCACGGGCTGTCCGATGGCCTTCGATATCTGCGCGGCAATCGCGATGCGCACGCCGTCGCCGCCGAGCACCGATCGCACCCAGAAGAATCCTCCCACCAGGATGGCGAGGATGACGATGAGCCCTCCGATGAGAATCTTTTTCAGCACGGCGCTAGCACTCCCGTCTTGATATTGCTGTGACAACTGTGTATCACGAAGTCACGAAGATCACGAGGGTAGTCTTGGCTCAAACAACGCATGGCTTCGTGTCCTTCGTGGCTTCGTGATGAGCACGCCTGGAATCAGGTCGAGCCTGACAGGCCCGACACGGTCAGCAGGTCTTCGAAGTCCGGTGGCACGGGCGCTTCGAGGATCAGGCGGTCGCGTGTGATGGGGTGCACCATCGCCACGCGATGCGCGTGAAGCGCTTGACGAGGGAACGCGCGCAGCGCGGCGGCGAGTGTCGCGTCCACGACCTGCGACCAGCGCGGCTCGCCGTACGTGGGGTCGCCGACGATTGGCCATCCGCGCGCGGCCAGATGGACGCGGATCTGATGCGTGCGGCCCGTGACGAGGCGGCAGCGGAGGAGCGACAGGCCCGCGCGAGGCGCCGCCACGCACGCAAGGCGTTCAAATCGCGTGAGGCTCGCCGCACCGACTGTTGCTGATGCGACAACCTTCCGGCGATCCCCTCGATCGCGCCCGAGCCGCAAGTTGATGGTCCCACGCGCCACGTTCACGCGTCCGTAGACAACAGCCAGATAGTCTTTCTCCGCGCCGCTCGACGCCAGTGCACGCTGCAGCGCGGCGTGAATAGCGGCGGTCCTGGCCACGATCACGATGCCCGACGTGAGCTTGTCGAGCCTGCCGACCAGTGACGGCCGCTGTCCGGCGGGCCACGTACGCGCGCGCCACAGCAGCGCGTTCATGATGGTCCCGTCCATGTGTTTGTAGGTGGGATGGACGACCACGCCGGCCGGTTTGTTGAGCGCGAGCAGATGGTCGTCTTCGTACAGGATGTCGAGCCCAACGTCTTCGGCGGCCATCGCGCGTCGGGGCACTGCGTCGGGAAGCACGACTGCGACGACATCCCCCAGCGCGGCGCGTGCGGAGACTCGGCGAACCGTTGTTCCGTTCACTGTCACCTGGCCGCCTTCGATCCACGACTGGATCCGCGTGCGAGTGGCCGTGTCGACGTCGTTCAGATGACGACGGAGGACGAGGTCGAGCCGCAGTCCGGCGTCGCCTCGGTCGGCGGTCAGCGTGCGGAGGATCGTTCGCGTCGCGTCACGATCCATATCCATAGAGTACCGTGTCATCAACGTCCAGGCCAACGATCCTCACCGGGACGTCATGCTCTTGGTGGCGTCATGAAAAGCGGCCTCGGCCATGGGGGATCACGCGCCGGGGTTTCCCACTTGTGGCACACTGCACTTGGAGCTTCACCCATGACATGTCGCACGCTGAAAGTGCCCTTGGCGGCAGTGGCGCTGGCCTTCGTCGTACCCCTGGGATCGATGACGCTTGCCACGCTCGTCGCGCAGGATCGCCTGAAGCTGATGCCGGGCTACGAGCAGTTCACGAAGATGCAGCCGCAACTGCAGGGCGCCTTCGTCTCCGGTGCCGTTCAGAACGTGCAGTGGGACGCCGATGGCAGGTCGTTCAGCTACTCCGCCGCAGGTAAACGGTATCGGTTCGATCTGGCCGGCATGCGGGGGGTTGAAGAGGCGACGCCGTCCCCCAGTGGCCGAGGCGACCGCCAAGGCGGTGCCGCGTCGGCCGACGCGCGCGGTGGACTCGAGCAGGCGCAGAGCGAGATGCCGTTGGCACCGATGGACGGATGTCCTCTGGCCGGTCCCGCCCGCGGCCGGCAGAACGAGTGCACCGTGTCGCCCGACCGGAAGCTCAAAGCCTTCTATCGCGCACGCAATCTCTGGGTTGCCAACCTGGACGGTACCGCCGAAGTGCAGGTGACGACAGACGGCAGCGAGGCCGGGCGCCTCAAGAACGGTTCGGGCAGCTGGGTCTACGGCGAGGAACTGGACCAGACGACGGCCATCTGGTGGTCGCCCGACAGCACGAAGGTCGGCTATTACCGCTTCGACGAGAGCCATGTGCTCGATTTCTTTCTGACGATGAATCAGACGGGAGTCCAGAGTGTCGAAGACGTCGAAGCCTATCCAAAGCCGGGCGCGCCCAACCCGATCGCTGAGGTGTTTGTCTACGATCTCGCGGCCCGCAGGTCCACGAAGCTCGACGTCCGCGACGGCAAGCCGTTCGACAACACCGTCGTCGGGCACTACGTCTACAACGTGCGCTGGTCGCCGGATGGCACGGGACTGCTGATGAACCGCACGAATCGTCGTCAGCAGATCCTGGAGTTGGTGGTCTGCTCGCCCTCCACCACGACATGCCGGGTCGTCGTGCACGAAGAGTGGCCGACCGGCTGGGTGGAGAATAGCCCCGACATCAAGTGGCTGAAAGACGGGAAACGCTTCATTTGGAATTCCGATCGCAACGGCTGGAGCAACTACTACCTGTACGACATCAGCGGCAGGCTCATCAATCCGATCACGACCCATACGACGTTCGAGTCCGCGGCCATCGTCAAGATTGACGAGGCGGCCGGCGTGCTCTTCTATATGGCGCGCGACGGCGACAATTTCCTGAAGAGTCAGTTGCATCGCGTCGGTCTCGACGGGAGGGGCGACGTGCGGCTGACCGATCCCGCGTTCAACCATAGCGTTGCGGTGTGTTCGACCGGCGCCGGGACCGGTCGCGCCGGTGGATCGGCTGTGCCGACGGGTGGCAGCTGCGGCATTTCTGCCGACAACAAGTACGTCGTCGATACCTATCAGACGTACAGCCAGCCGCCGGCGACCGACCTCGTCGCGATTGACGCGGGCGTTGGCAGCGGGCGGGCGGTCGCGCAGATCTCAAAGAGCGACACGTCGAAGCTGGACGCGCTGGGTGTTCGGCGCGCTGAGCAGTTTACCTATATGGCGGCCGACGGCAAGACGCGGCTATTCGGCCAGATCACATTTCCGTCGAACTTCGACGCGTCGAAGAAGTGGCCGACGCTCGTCAGCGTGTACGGCGGTCCGGCGTATAGCAGCAACACACCAACCGAGACCTTTGCGCTGCCGAGCGCGAACGCGGAGTACGGCTTTCTCGTCGTGAGCCTGTCGTCGCGCGCGGTGCCGGGGATGGGCCGCAAGATACTCGATTCGCTCTATCTCAAGCTTGGTGTCACCGAGATGGACGATATGGCCCAGGGTATCAAGGCGCTCTGGCCGAGGCCCTACTTCGACAAAGACCGCGTCGGGATGTACGGCACGTCCTACGGCGGCTACACGTCGGCGCTGATGATCCTGAAGTACCCGGACGTCGTGGCGGTGGCGTCGGCCTCGTCGCCGCCGACGAGCTGGTATCACTACGATTCCATCTACACCGAGCGGTACATGTGGATTCCGCAGGAGAACAAGGACGGCTACGAGGCCGGCAACGCCACGAACTTTGCCGGCAGCCTCAAAGGACGGTTGCTCCTGTACTACGGTACGGCCGACAACAACGTGCACCCGAATAACTCCATGCAGCTCATCAAAGCGCTGCAGACGGCGGGGAAGAGCTTCGAAGTGCAGGTGGGACCGGATGCGGGTCACTCCGGCCTCAATCCTCAGCGCATGATGGAGTTCTTCATCGAGAATCTTGTGATGCGTCCGGAGCGGGCATTTGGGATGTAGTCGAGCAGCCCTCGGCCCTGACCAGCCGGCTGCCACGTCCAGCTATTTGACCTTCTTCATCCATGCGAGGATCGGCCCAGACACCGACGCATCGGCGGTGTCGATGGAGAAAACCTCCGACATGTGGTTCTGCCGCTTCCCGAAGAGCATGGTCGGACACTGAGCCTTGCCGATCCTGCACAGGTCATCGTGCAGCGTCTGATAGAAGTCGCTCATTGTGCCGTTGATTCCCGGATCGAGCTCCGCGCTGGCGAACAACAGCGCGACCTTCGTCTTCCTCAACTCGGGCAGGGCCGATCGCGCGAGCTGCGTTTCGGCGTCCACCGGTGCGCCGCGGCCGCGCCCAGCACCCGTACCGCCGGCGCCTGTCCCTAGCCCAGGGGTTCCAGGAGCGGGGCCAACACCTCGCGCAGTACCTGCCGCCGGCCCTGAGGCTCCCGGAGCAGGACCGCTACGGCCAGCCGGTGGCGTCATCCCACTCGGACCGACAATCGCACCGTCGCCAGCAGTTGGACCTCCAGCGCCGCACGTGCTACCCGCGGGCGATGGCGCAACGGCACCGGATGCACCAGCGGCGCCGCCCGCCCCGCGACCGGTACCAACGCCCGGCGTCATGAGCGGCGCCACGTTCCACTGTCCCGACATGAGAATCGCGCCCTTCACACCGACGCCCTTCGGTCCGTAAAGCTCTGGGCGACCGATGTACGTTCCCAGCGGCCCGTTGCCAGCGGAGTGCGCCCAGATAAACATGCGATTGGCGTTGCCCTTGTACTTGGCGATGTTCGCCTGCAACCACTGGATCACGAGCGAGACGTCTTTCGCGGGATCGTCCCAGTTCTGACCCGGATGACGCTGCATGAGCACGCCGACCATGCCGTTCTTTGTGGCCCAGCGTCCGATGTTGTCGTAAAACGCGTTACCTTCTCTGACCTGCTGTTCGATTTTGTTACCGCCGCCGCCCGGGACGTAGATCACCACTGGACGCGACCCGCCGCCCTTGTCGGCCGTGAAGACATCCACGAGGTCCTTGGGATTGGGCCCGAACGACAAGTCGCGCTGGATGGTGATGCCGGGATACAACGGCGTCACGTTGCTGTTGTAGTCGTTGGCGGGCATGAGCGGTCTGTACAGTTTCGCCGTGCACGAAGGGTCGACCACCTGCCCGATCTTGAGCATTCCCTGGTAGATGTTCTCAGGTACCTGCGCGCTCGCCGATCCAGCGCCGACGACAACAATGGCGGCGACGGCCACGATCGCGCCAGGAAGCCCCGCGCGCAGTTTCCGGGGCGCCGTCTCTTTCAGAAACGCGCACACGACGACGCCGAGGACGACGCCGACGAGCGGCATCCACAGAATGTTCTGGATGCCGTAGTTCTGGCCGACGAAGCCGGCAATGCTCGGCGCGACGCCGCCGCCGAAAATTTCGCCCGCGCCGACGACGAGGCCGATCGCGGAGGAGATAAGTCCCACAGGCGCTGATTCCGTTGAGATCGGACCGGTGATGAGCGCGACGTTACCGAGCGAGAAGAACGACACGAGGAACAGCACGCCAAAGAGCGTCGCGGGATTTGGTCCGAGCTGCATGAAGAACCAGAGGGTGATGGCGGCGCCGAGAAACGCGAGGACGGCTGTCAGGCGCCGGCCGAGGACGTCGGAGATGCCGGGCACACCAAACTGGCCGACGAATCCGCCGAAGCCGAGCGCCGAGGCGACGAATCCAATCTCCTGGGGACTCAGCTTGTTCCCCATGACCGGCGCATCGGTGAGGTATGTCGGCAGCAGACCGCCAAGAACGAAGATGCACGACATGGCGCAGAAGAGGGCCAGCATGCAGAGGACGATGTTCTTGCTCTTGAGCACCGATCCCCACGCGGCCGTGTCGCCGTGACCGGCGGGCACCTCGCCGACGAGTTTTCCGCCTTGCGTCTGCCCCGGCTCGCGCAAGACCACAGCCATCAGGATGCCGACGATGATGCCGGGAATCGCCACCGCCCAGAAGACCCAGCGCCATGATGGAACGACGAGAAGAAGCTGCGTCGCGATGATGGGTCCCAGGCCGAACCCGAACAGTGCGAAGCCGCTCTGCTGCAGACCTTGAAGGAATCCACGGCGCGACGGGTGCGCCGCCGCCGCTGTCGCCGCAAAACTCGTTGGGCAATACGAGCCTTCCATGAGGCCCATGAGCGCGCGAATCGAGAGGAGGCTCACAAAACCAGTGGCCATGCCCGAGAAACCCGACATCAGTGAAAACAACAGAATGGACGGAATCAGGATCTTTCTATGGCCGATCGTATCGGACAGACGTCCGCTGATGATGGCAAACACACCCCAGACAAGACCAAGGGCGCCAATGAGGTTACCGGCTTGCTGAACGCTGAGGCCCAGATCCTTCGTCATCGTCGGCAGCAACGGCGCGATGATCCAGCGGTCCAAGCCCACGAGACCGAAGCCGAGGCCGAGCAGCGTCGTCGCTTTCCATTCGTACGATGTGTCCCACCGCGTCTGTGCATCGGCCATCGTTCGGGTTCCTCTCGATTCTTTGCTGTCGGGCCGCGAATCCGGCGGTTGGGCGCGGACGAATCAGCGGCTGTAGAAAGGCGGGATCTGCGCGTCCACGTTGACCCAGACCGACTTGGTCGCGGTGTATTCGTGCATGGCCTCGAAGCCCATCTCGCGCCCGTATCCGGATTGGCCCACGCCCCCGAAAGGAGATCCCGGGTTGACCCGCTTGTACGAGTTGACCCAGACCATGCCCGATCGCATGGCGGCCGCCATGCGGTGCGCGCGCTGGACGTCGGAGGTCCATAACCCGCCGCCCAGACCGTAGACGGTCGAGTTCGCCATCTCGATCACCTCCCCTTCGTCCTTGAAGGTGGTGACACTGACAAAGGGGCCGAACACTTCTTCCTGGCACACACGATCCTGGGGCTTGGCGGTTACGACCGTTGGCTCGACGTAGCATCCGTTGCCGAGCGACGGATCGGCTGGCCGCTTGCCACCGGTGAGGACCGTGCTGCCTTGCTCGATGGCTATGTCGATGTAGGCGAGCACGCGGTCACGATGCCCGGGAGAGGTGAGCGGACCCATCTCCGTGGCCGGGTCGAGCGGATTGCCAAGGCGGATGGATCGCGCGAGCGTGACGAATCGATCGAGGAATGCATCGGCGATGCGCTCGTGCAGGAACAGACGCGATCCCGCGATACAGGCCTGGCCCTGATTGTGAAAGATGGCGAAGGCCGATCCGCCGACCGCCTTGTCAAGATTGGCATCGTCGAACACGATGTTCGCGCCCTTGCCGCCGAGCTCGAGTTGCACGCGCTTCAGGTTGCCGGCGGATGCGTGCACAATCGATCGGCCGACGGCCGTTGAGCCCGTGAAGGCGATCTTGTCCACGCCCTGGTGTTCGGCCAGGCACTGGCCGGCCACCTTCCCATGGCCAGGCAGGATGTTGACGACACCTGGCGGGAATCCTACGTCCGCCATCAACTGCCCGATGCGCAAGGTGGAGAGCGGCGTGAGCTCGGCCGGCTTCAGCACGACCGTGTTGCCCGCGGCGAGCGCCGGTCCCATCTTCCAGCTCGTGAACATGAGCGGGAAATTCCAGGGGACGATCTGGCCGACAACACCGAGCGGTTCGCGGGTGACGTAGTTGAGGAACCCGGGATCGACGGGGATCACACTGCCTTGCACCTTGTCGGCCATGCCGCCGAAGTAGCGGAACGTGGCTGCGGTGCGAGGCACATCGAGCCCCCGGGTATCGCGAATGGGGTGCCCGGTATCGAGGCACTCGAGCCGGGCGAGCGCGTCGGCGTCGCGGTCGATGGCATCGGCGAGCTTCAGCAGCAGCCGGCCGCGATCGGCCGCGCTCGTGCGTTTCCAGGCCGGAAAGGCGCGCCGTGCCGAGACGACCGCACGATCGACGTCTTCCGAGGTGGCCTCGGCGACTTCAGCCAGCACGCTACCGTCGTGAGGATTGGTGACCGTGATGCGGCCGCCCCGGGCTGCGTCGACGAACTCGCCTCCGATGAACAGGCGATGCTCGATGCCGAGACCCGGGTCTACCGCGAGGGAGTCGCGTGGGCTCAAAACTCCACCGGGTAGGGCTTGAGCTCGCCGCGCTGGTAGCGATCCGGGAGCGAACCGTCGTTGTTCTCCCAGACGAGCAGCATCGATCGCTTGGGCGAGTAGCCCTTGTGTCGGATGTCGGCCGGCATCGCGGCGACGTCGCCCGCCTTCATGATGACCTTGGCGCGCGGCCGTCCGGTCCGTCCGTCTTCGACGTCCCAGATGATTTCGTCTGTCGCTTGCACGAACCACTCCACGCGATCGTTGCCGTGGAAGATCGGCAGGATCTGTTCCTCTGTCGTGGGGCACATCAGGCTGTCGCCAACGGCCGAGCAGACCGACGGATTCCACGTGACGTCGGAGCGCGAGAGATAGGCGAAGAGATTGAAGGCGTGGACCTCGCCTTCGAAACCCTTCTCTGCGTGGATCTCGGGGGCATCCTGCGGCACATCGAGGAACTGGCGGTTGATGGGGTAGCCGTTCGCGTCGGTACGGTACGCCGCGTCGCCCGGAAGGCCGACCATGCGGTTGGCCACCACACGCTCGCGCTTGATCGCCTTCCTGTTGCTGCCGTGCTTGGGGCCGAAGGGTTTCCCGGTTTCGTCGGGCGCGGCGAAGGGATCGAAGCCCTCGTTGGTCCAATCCTCGAGAATCTGCTCGAACGTGGCCTTCAAGTCCTTCGCGTCGAAGCGGTGCACGTAGTGGCGGTTGCCGCTCCGGTACGCCTCATTGAAGAGGCCGATGAAGAGGTCCACCGTACCGTAGTGATTGACGGTGCCGAGCACCGCGTCGAAGTTCACGGTGCCGTAGAAGAATCCCCAGGCGACGTCACGCATGATGGCGCGCAGGAAGGCGTCGATCGGCATGATGTGGCGCCCGCCCGGATAGTAGATGTGCGCGAAGTATTCGTCGCGGGTGAAACGGAACTCGCCAATCGAAAAAGACTGGTAGCCGAGGGCGTTGGTCATCTCGGCAGAGGCTGCGGGGCTCATGAAAATCTCCTTCGTCGGAACAGAGGGAACAATGATGGCGCGGACATCAGTATTCGGGTGTCCAGGGGCTTAGGCCGTCTGGCAGATCTCAGCCCAGCGCTCGACCGTGCAGTCGCCCTTCAGCGTCTGGAGCAGCAGCACGCCGGGCTTGGCGCTGCGAAACTGATATGCCGAACCTTTGGGGAGGAGCGCCATGTGGCCGCGCCGCACCTTGAGCCATCCCATCGTGCGACCTTTGGGCTCGGCCGCCAGTTTCACGGAGCCTTCCTTGCCCTCCGCGACCACCGGTTGATCGGGCTTGAGCAGGTGCACTTCGATCTCGCCGTCCATGACGAGGGCGGCCTCGTCGTGCGCCGCCGCGAACCACGGCGACGCGCCTTCGGCGCGGATCGCTTCGAGCACGTATTTCAGATTCTGTCCCACGCAGACTTTTTCGTACGGTTTCGACGTGGACGCGACCTCGAAAACGTTCGAGTGGACGTAATGTTTCGGGTTGTCGTCGATGACGTCGACGCGCCCCTTTTCATAGTGGTTCAGTGAGCCAAAGACGGTCGGCTGCTTGCTCATGTGCCCCTCGTTCGATGCCGGCGATTCGGTGTGCCGCGTGAGTTCGGCGTTCATCCGGGAAGAATGAACGCATCTATATACACCGGTTGCGGGACCGAAGTCCAGGGACGCGCGTCGAAATCTGATGCACCAGATGTGTGGTACGCGCCGCTTGCGCGACCGGCACCAGGCGACGGCGGATCTTCACCGCCGGCTGCGAAAGGATGTTATCCTTCTTCGCCGCCGGTGCCTTTTTTCGAGTGTGCACCTGGCAATCCCGGTCCGGACGAGGCGGGATCGGCAGGCGGCTCATGGCCCCGGGAGGCGAGGACGGCGGCCGTCGAGACGCATTTATTGATATATCAGAAAGACGCCCATGGATTTTCTCGTCTGGGTCGAGAACTGGCCGTTCAGCATCTGGGTGCGCGAGTCGGGCACGCTGCTCGCGTATCCGACGATCCTGTTTCTCCATACCGTCGGGTTGTCGATTGTGGTCGGCATCAGCGCGGCGATTGCCTTGCGTGTCCTCGGCGTGGCGCGGGCCATCCCGCTCCCGCCGCTCGCCAGCTTCTATCGTCTGCTCTGGGCGGGCTTCTGGGTGAATGCGCTGTCGGGGGCCGCGCTGCTCGCCGCGGATGCGACCACGAAACTCACCAACCCCGTTTTTTATATCAAGATGGCTTGTGTTGCCCTGGCCATGTTTGCCACCGTGCGGCTGCGGCGCAGCCTGTCCGCCCGGCTGAATCAGGTTGGCGCACGTGAGCCAGGACGGTTTCTGGCCGCCGCATCCCTGGCGCTGTGGGTGGGCGCCGTCACGGCGGGACGGTTGATGGCGTACATCGGGCCCGTGTCGGGCGCGCCGGGGTTGACGAACAAATTCGGGCGATAAGACCTGTCCCCTATGGTGCACGCCTTCGGTACCTGGCTTCACGGAACCTCGCTGTCCTGGGCGATGTCGGGCGGCTATCCCTGGCTGTGGCCCGCCTGCGAAACACTCCATTTCATCGGCCTGGCGCTCCTCGTCGGCGTTGCCGGTCTCCTCGATTTACGGATGATCGGGATGGCGAAGGGCATCCCCCTCGCCGGGTTCGATCGGCTGATGCCCTGGGCGATCGCCGGATTCGCCATCAACGCGGTGACCGGGTTCCTCTTCTTCTCCGGCGATCCGTTCCAGTACCTGAATAACGTCGCGTTCTGGATGAAGATGCTGTTCATCGCGCTCGCGGGGCTCAATGTTCTGCTCTTCTATGTCACCGGACTCCACCGCCGCGTGCACGCGACGGGCGCCGGGGAGGATGCGCCTACCGGCGCGAGGATCGTCGGCGCGGTCTCGCTGTTCCTCTGGATCGGCGTGATGTACTGGGGCCGGATGCTGCCGTTCATCGGAAATGCCTTCTGACCACTTGATGCCCGAACCCGTGTGGTCCGCCGCCGACGCGCAGGGACCGGCCGCCGGCCGGATGCGGATTCTTGTCGTTGAAGATGATCGCAAGGTCGCCCAGGCGCTGCGCGAGGGCCTGGAAGACGAGGGACACGCCCCGGTCGTCGAGTACACAGGTGACGCGGCATTCGTTCGCATCGGCGTCGAACCGTTCGACGTCATCCTGCTCGACCTGACGCTTCCGGGCCGGGACGGCCTGCAGATTCTCAGGGCGATACGCGATCGCGGCGTGAAGACGCCCGTGCTGGTGCTGACCGCCCGCGACACGCTCGACGATCGGGTCAAGGGGCTGGACAGTGGCGCCGACGACTATCTCGTCAAACCGTTCGCATTCGCGGAGGTGGTCGCGCGCATGCGCGCCCTGGTCCGGCGCGGACGCGCCGCGGAACCGGTCCGTCTCAGTGCCGGCGATCTCGACATGGATCTGGTGACGCGCAGGGTGACGCATGCCGGCCGCGCGGTCGAGCTCACGCTCCGGGAATTCGAGATCCTCGAATATCTGCTTCGGCATCAGGGGCAGGTGGTGTCGCGCGATGTGCTCGCCCGTGACGTGTGGAAGGAATCCGCGCGCAGTATCACACTGAACAACGTGATCGATGTCCATATGACGAGACTGCGCCGAAAGCTCGACGCCGACTCGCCGGCCCGGTCGATCCAGACGATTCGCGGTGTCGGCTTCGTGCTGCGGGACGGCGGGTCATGACAAGCGCCGAGGTGGCGATGCTCCGCGCCGGCGGGGCCGACCGCGGGAGCCGGAACGACGTTCGGCGATGGTGGAGGGCGCGCAGCGTTCGCCTCAAGCTGACCGTCTGGTACATGTCCGCCGTCCTCGTCGTGCTGGTCGTGTACGCCGCATGCCTCTTATGGGCGCTCCGCAGTACGGCGTCGCGCGGACTCGACGAGCGGCTGCGCGGCGATTTCCGCTGGGCCGCCGAGATGGCCGAGCAGCGTCCGGACGGGACGCTCACCTGGTTCGAGACGAGCAGCGCCGACGATGAAGACCTTCCGTGGCTGCAGGTCTGGAGCCCGTCCGGCGCGCTGCTGTTCAAGACGGCCGCGGTGGCGCGGCTGCCGATTGCCGAGAGTGGATCGCTGGCGGCTCGCGCCGACAACTCCATCGAGATCGTGCGTCGACCCGTGCAGGCGCCTCCCGTCCGCGTCCTCAGCGGGCATTCCAAGGTGGCCGGTCAGCCGGTGGTGATTCAGGTGGCTCGAACGGAGGCCGTCCTCCGGCAGAACGTACGCGATCTGCTGTTCCTGCTGCTCCTGGGCCTTCCAGTGGCCGTCGCCGTCGCGGGCATCGGCGGGTACTCACTGGCGCGCCGCGCGCTGGCGCCGGTCGAACGCATCGCCGAGCGCGCGCGCTCGGTGACAGCCGAACGGCTTGGCGAACGCCTGCCCGCCGACAATCCGACGGACGAATTAGGACGGCTGACGGGCGTGATCAACGACATGCTGGAGCGACTGGAATCGTCCTTCGCGCAAATGCGGCGGTTCACCGCCGACGCGTCCCATGAACTCCGAACGCCGTTGACGGCCATCCGCAGCGTCGGTGAGGTGGCGCTCCGCGGCCAGCGCGACGCGGCCGAGTACCGCGGCGTCATCGGCAGCATGCTGGAGGAGGTCGACCGTCTTGGCTGTCTCGTGGACCGGCTCTTGACGTTGTCGCGCGCGGAAACGGGAGAGGCCCGCCTGTCGCTCGAACTCGTCGACTTGCGCGAACTCGTGGTACAGGTGACGTCTCATCTGGCGGTGCTCGCGGAGGAGAAGCGCCAGACGCTCGAGGTTCAGCCAGGGGGCGCGCCCTGCTGCCTGGCGGATCGAAGCGTCCTTCGACAGGCGTTGATCAATCTCGTCGACAACGCCATCAGGTACACGCCGCCCGGCGGAGCGATTCAGATACGACTGAGCGAGTCGCCGGAGGAGGCTGCCATCGACGTGGCCGACACGGGGCCTGGTATCGATCCGGCCGCCGCGGCCCACGTCTTCGATCGCTTCTACCGGGGGCCCGACGAGAGGTCGAGCGAAGGCTCGGGCATGGGGCTTGGCCTCGCCATCGCCAAGCGGGCGGTGGAAGTGCACGGCGGCCACGTGACCGTGCAGTCGCGCGTCGGCAGCGGCAGCACGTTCCGCATCTCGTTGCCGAGAGCGAATGCCGAGGGAAGGGCGACGTCGCGCGCGCCCGAGCTGGTATAGTTGGAGGTCTCCGATGAAGGATCTTGCGGATACCTCCAGTCTCGCCGCCGAAGCGTATTTCATCGTGCGGCAGCGGATTCTTCGCGGGGAATTGGGGCTCGGACAGGTCATCTCCCGCCGGAAGATTGCCGCCGAACTCGGCATGAGTTTTCTCCCGGTGACCGAAGCCCTGCTGCGGCTCGAGTTCGAGGGGCTGCTCGAGAGCCGTCCGCGCGCGGGCACTCGCGTGCGCATTCCGTCGCGCGACGATCTGCGCGGGCACTATCAGGTGCGCGAAGCGCTCGAAGTACAGGCCGCTCTGCTCTTCATGCAGGTGGCGACGGCCGCCGAGCGCGCCGAGCTCCGCCGGCTGGCGGTCCGTGTCGATATCCTGTCGGCACGATCCGAGCGCGCGCTGTTCGTATTGCTCCACAACAAGCTGCATCAGCGCATTGCCGAGTGCACGCGCTGCGCGGCGCTCACCGAGGCGATCGAGAAGACCCACGCCCTCGCCTCGACCTGGTACTGCATCAATCGTCCGCCGAGCCGCGACAATCCGCCGCGGCTGCACCAGGATCTGCTCGCTGCGCTCGTCGGCAGCGATCCGGTCCGCGCCACCGAGGCCGTCCGCCAGCACATCGCCATCGGCATGGAATACGCGCTCGAACAGCTCGCGCCCTACTTCGAACTGCGCAAGGCCAACGGCAGGAGGTTCGTGCGCAGGGAACGCAAGCCCAAACTGCGCCCGCTTGTCGCCGCTCCGAAGGCGGCCGTCAGCGCGCGGGCTTCAGGACGAAGTCGAAATGCGCCGCATAGAACGGCGGCTGTACCGGGTTCGGGCCGGGCGCGGCGGCTTCCGCCGTCTCGTGGCGCGTGAACGTGCACATCAGCGAGTCCTTCACCGCAAATACAGCGTCCGACCCCAGATACGGATCCTCATCGTCGAAGATGTGCGTGGTGACCGGTTCGTACCCTTCGGCCGAGACCACGAAATGCACGTGCGCCGGCCGCCATGCCTGGCGGTTGGTGGCGTTCAGCATACGCCCCACCGGGCCGTCCGTCGGGATTCCGTAATAGACAGGCCGGACGGTTCGCACCTGGAATCGCCCCGCGCCGTCGGTTCGAAATCGCCCGCGCATGTGCATCTCGCTCGCGTCCGCGTACTGCGAATCGTACAGACCCCGTGAATCCGCCTGCCACACGTCGAGTGCCGCTCCGGCGATAGAACGTCCTTCCAGATCCAGCACCCGGCCGCTGACGATGGCCGGAACGCCTTGCGTGTCGTGGGGCGCGATGTTGCCGCCGAAGGGAAGCTCTGGAGCGCCGTCGCGGTGGAAGGGGCCGAAGACGGTGGACTCGGTCGCTCCATCAGCCGCGCGATGGTTGAGGAGATCGACGACCATCGACACGCCGAGCGTGTCGGACAGCAGGATGAATTCCTGCCGTGTGTCGTCGCACATCCGGCCGGTGGCGGTGAGAAACTGAATCGCGGCGTCCCACTCCGCCTCGGTGAGCTCCACGTCTTTTACGAACTCGTGCAGGTGCTGCACGAGACTGCGCATGATCGTGCGGAGCCGTGGATCGGGCGTGCCCTCCACCTGTCGCAGCACGTCCCGGGTGATATCGTCTTCGGTCTTGCGCGGGGCTGGTGTCACGCGGCTATTGAACGACGCCGCTCCACTTCCATCCGTCTTTCGGTCGCACGATGCTGCGCATCCGGAGACGATGATCATCGGGGTTTCGGCCGAGGCTTCCCTCGACGACCACGTGGTCGCCAGCCCGGAGGGTGCCGCGATCCACGCCCTGCTGGGCGAGCGCCTGCGCAGCGGCCCATTCAACGGCCCAGCGCTGCATGACGCCTTTCTCGTCGAGTGCCTCGACGTGCACGAACGAGTGGGGATTGCGGATGAGGAACTGCACCAGATCCCCTTCGATCTTCTGCGTCTTGTCTTCGAAGTATGTGGCGGCAAACGAATGGTGCGCCTGCGCCGGCCTGGTGCAGACTGCAATGCCGACCACCGCGAGCACGAACACGATGCGTTTCATCGGATCCTCCACGGACTAGCTGTCAAGCCTACGACACAGTGATCCTAGCCCCGTCGGGGGCCGATCGCATCTGAAGACTTCCTGAATTGTTCGTCATGGTGCGTAAGGGCGGGGTACTGGGTCAGTTTCCCGGGGCGGGCCTGCCGCCGGCGAACGAGACCACTCGGGGCCTCGCCGCCACGAATGTCGCGCGAAAAAATGCGCGCACCGGCCTGAGCTGACGATCCCCGCGTCGATTGAGCTGGTCCGACGGCCAGTCGTCGGAACTAGGCACGCCGGTGGTCA
>JBGOTP010000009.1:0-31214 GCA_041476545.1 Vicinamibacteria bacterium
GTCCGTCGGTGAGCGCCGGCAGGATCTTCGGCGCGATGCCGCCGCCCACAAACACGCCGCCGGTCGAGAGCGTCCGCAGCGCCAGATTGCCCGCCTCCGCGCCGTACGCCTCGATGAACATGTCGAGCGCTTCAACGCACCGGAGACAGCGCCGTTCGAGCGCGGCCGCGGAGATCATCGCCGGGACCCCGTCGCAGTTGGGGGCCAGACCCTGGTCTGACCCCCGTTCCGCGTGAGTCGCTCGATACAGGTTGACCAGACCGTTGCCCGACAGGACGTGTTCAATGGATGCACGCCCATAGCGCTCGGTGAGATCTCGTAGCAGGGCGATCTCCCGTTCGGTTCTGGCGGGGAAGTCGGCGTGCCCGCTCTCGGTGGGCGACGCGATGAACCGCCCGTCCACCTGGTGCAGCACGGCTTCGCCAAGTCCCGTGCCGGCGGCCACGAGGGCGATGTTGCCGCCGCGCCGCGCGTCGCCCTCCTGGAGGACGCACAGCTCATCCGCCCGCAGCGCCGGCACGCCATAGGCCATCGCCTGCAGGTCGTTGACGAGCGCCACGCGAGGGATGTCGAATGCTCTGGCGACTCTCTCGCCGTCGAGGTGTCGAGGGACGTTTGTCAGCGTGGCCGTGTTGCCCGTCACCGGTCCGGCGACGCCGAAACAGGCGGACTGCACTGCGGCGCGGGCTACCTCCGCGTCATTCACGAACGCCGCGACGATCGTCGTCAGATCCGCATGGTCGAGCGTTGAAAACTCGCGCACGACGATCGGCTGCGGCCGCGTGGGCCGCGCGTCGAAGAGGCCGAGCAGTGCCTTGGTGCCGCCGATATCGCCGGCGAGCACCGTGGGAAGTCTTGACATTCCACCGATTCTCCTTCATCTTGAAGGCCGTTTCCCTCGTCGCTGTCGAAGCGGAGGCAGTTTGCCCTCATCCTCGCCTGGTCTGCCAGGTCCGTCTCACTCCCTTGCGGGACAGCTCGTCGTTTTTACCGGAAAACTCAGTCTGCTGCGGCGTGAGGACGCGCGTGCGCTCGTCGCACGCCTCGGCGGCGTCACCGCGGACGATGTGAACGCCAGGACGACGATGCTCGTCGTGGGAGCCGAGGGTTTCGGCCAGGGCGCTGATCGCGATAAGAGCCACAAGCTCAAACGCGCCGAGGAATTGAGTGGACAGGGCGCCGCGCGAATCGACATCCTCACCGAGGAAGCGTTCTGTCAGCTGGCCGGCATGCCGACGCAGGATAGGCTGAAGCGCCAGTACCACTCGGTGCGCGACCTGCTCGCCCGCTATGGATCGCTGCGTGAGGATCATCTGCGCTATCTGGTCAAGTGCGCGGTCATCCGCCCCGTGCTCCGCACCAACGCCGACATCTTCTTTGGCTTCCAGGATCTCGCGGTCATCAAGCGCGTGAACGACGAACTCGACCTCGGCGCGTCGTTCCGGAGCGTGGCGCAGTTGCTGATTGCGTCGCGCGATGGACAGCTGGCGCTCGATTTCCGGCTCGATGTGGCGCCGGCGAAGATCCTCACGCTCCAGCGCCGGGCCACGTCGTCTCGAGGGACTGGCGCGACGCCATCCGCGTCCGCGAGTCCAGGGACGCCCGGCTCGCCGGACCGTCTCCTGTCGGCCGCCGCCGGATCACGCGACACGGCGCTCGCGGAAGACTACTTTCGGATGGCGTCCGCGCTCGACGATGGGGATGAGTCGAAGCGGGAACAGGCAGCGGGGGCGTACCGCAGGGCGCTCGAGCTCGATCCGTATCTGGTGGCGGCGCTCATCAACCTGGCGAACATTCATTACAGCCGCGACGAGCTGGCCGAAGCGCAGGCGCTCTACGAACGGGCCATCGGTCTCGAGTCCGATTTTTTCGAAGCGCACTTCAATCTCGGCAACATCTATCACGACCTCGGCCGCTTCTCCGAGGCGCAGGCGTGCTATCGCGAGTCGATCCGTCTCAACCCGCAGTACCCCGAAGCCCATTTCTACCTGGCTGTCACATTCGAAAAGATGGGGCTGTCAGTGGAGGCGAAGCCGCACTGGCACGCCTACCAGCAGCTTGCGCCGAACGGCGAGTGGGTGGAGCTCGCCAGGGAGTTTTCCGAATGACTCGGTGGATCTGCGGAATCAGTACCGATATTCGTCGGGATCGCGCTTCTTCGGTGTCCGGCGGAGTTTGAAGAACGCGCAGTCGGTACACCAGGCGTCGGGGTTGAAGTTGGTCCCGGCGAGCGGAAGCACGTCGCGATGCCCGCAGCACTCCGGCCCGTCTTCGGGCGGCCGTCGCCAGCGGCACGACTTGAATTTCAGCGTCGCCGCCGAGACCGGCGACCCCGATGCCGACACGTCGCTGGCCACTTTGGCCGGGGGGACCGGCCGAACGAACGGGTTTGACATCAGTTTTTCATTCTATGCGAACGCCGACGGCTTTTTCCAGCAGCGTCAGCGCGTGTCGCTCGTCGGGCGATACCAGGGTAATGGCGTGGCCCGCTTCGTCCGCGCGGCCCGTGCGGCCGACGCGATGGACGTACGCGTCGGGCGAGTCGGGGAGCTCGTAGTTGATGACCGTGTGGATCCCGTCGATGTCGAGGCCGCGCGCGGCGATGTCGGTCGCGACAAGGACTGCGTAGCGGCCGCCGCGGAAACCTTCGACCGCCATCCGGCGTTGATCCTGGGTGCGATCCGCATGGAGCGACGCGCACTTGATGCCGGCCGCGACGAGTCTGCGCGCGAGCCGCTCCGCGCCGATCTTCGTGCGCGAGAAGACGAGCACCGGCCCTTCGGGTCGCCGGAGGTAGTCGATCAGCCAGTCCAGCTTCGCCGCCGCCGTCGTCACGACGGCGCGATGCGCGATGGTGCGCGCGGGCTTGCTGCGGTGTCCCACCTGGACATATTTCGGATCGCGCACGATCTCGAGCGCGAACCGCACGACATCATCCGGCATGGTGGCTGAAAAGAGGAGCGTCTGGCGGGGCAAAGGCATCGCGGTGATGATGCGCCGCACGTCGGGCCAGAAGCCCATGTCCATCATCCGGTCGGCCTCGTCCAGGATGAGGAGCTCGACGCCGGTCAGATCCGCATTCTGCTGCCGCATGTGATCCATCAACCGCCCCGGCGTGGCGACGATGATGTCGACGCCCGCCTTGAGCGCGCGTTCCTGCGGGCCCATCTCCACGCCGCCGTAGACGGCCGCGCTCGTGACGGCCGTGTGATACGCGAGGCCGTGAATCTCGTCTTCGATCTGCACCGCCAGCTCGCGGGTCGGCGCGAGCACCAGCACGCGGCTCTTGCGGTCCGATGGCACCGGCTTGGCCGCCGGGTCGATGACGGCTCGCGGCGGGCGGCCGATGTCGGCCGTCAGGATCTGCTGAAGCGTCGGCACGACGAAGGCGCAGGTCTTGCCGGTGCCGGTTTCGGCGCACGCGATGACATCCGCGCCTGCGAGTGCGAGCGGAATCACCGCGCTCTGAATCGGGCGTGTCTCCGCCCATCCGAGGTCGCGAACGCCTTCGAGGAGCCGTGCGTCGAGGCCGAACGACGCAAAGGGCACCGGCGTCGTGTCGCACACGATCGCTTCGAGCGCTGGCGTTTGTGATGGGGCGCGACGTTGTGGCTGCCCCTGCCCGCGACGTGAGCGGTGGTCGGGCGAGGATCGCTGTCTGCGCGGGCCCTGACGAGAACGGCCGGTTGTGTTGGAATTCAAAAGTCTTCTTGCTAGCGAGCGCGGAAGGTGATGATGCCCCGGACAGGGTCGTACGGCGACACGCCGACGGTCACGCGATCTCCTGGAACAACCTTGATTCGGAAGCGGCGCATCCGGCCGCTGAGCTGGGCCAGCACCTCGTGGCCAGCGTCGCATTGCACCCGGTAGAGGCCGCCACTGTGAACGGCCACGACGGTGCCCTGCATGTCGATGAGATCGTCCTTGCTCAAATTTCCAGCATCCCTTTCAGTTTTCCTATGACCTCAACATTGTCCCACAGAACCGGCCCTGCTCGTAGTGCGGGGCTTCCGCCTTCGCGCGAAGCGCTTCGGCGGACCGCAGTAGCCTTGGCGGAGGCGGTTAGCCCTGCGTCGGGGCAGGCCTGAAGCCTGCACTACGAGTACTGAGTCGGGGCAGGCCTGAAGGCCTGCGCTACAAGTTGCGCACGGCATCCTCGACCTGCCGGGCCAGCGCTTCGTAATCGTCGCCGGTAAGCCGCATGGGCGCGCCAAAAGCGACTCGCACCGGTCCCCGACGCGCCATTCGGGCGCCAGGCGGCAGCACCCGGTCGAGCCCCTCGATGCGGACCGGTACAACGGGCACCGCGAGTTTCGACGCGATCATGCCGATGCCGGGGCGAAACCGGTCGATCGCGCCCGTGTCCGTGCGACGACCTTCGGGAAAGATCAGCACGGAGAAGCCGTCGTCGAGCACGTCGCCGATGTAACGCAGCGTCTGTCTCGCGCCCGCCTCACGCTGCGGCAGCGGAAACGCATTGAAGAAGAGCGCCGCGAGATAGTAGTTGACGCTGTTCGAGAGCCAGGCGCGGCGCCCGTAGTCCTTCGGGAAGAAGTGCGCCTTGAAGAATTCCTTCGCCATGGCCGGGGCGACCCGGTAGCGCAGGCGCGGCGGCAGCGCGGCGAGGACGACCGGTACGTCCATGTGGCTCTGGTGATTTGCCGCGAAGACGACCGGTGAGTGAAGCGCGTCGAAATGCTCGCGGCCTTCAACGCGGATCGTCGCGAACGCCCGCGCCAGCGGCAGAATCCACGTCGGGAGACTGCTGCGTCGAACCGCCCGCGCGGCCCACGACCGATTCCAGGTGGGGAAGTCCACCGGTTCGGCCGGCGGCCGCTCCGTGCCGGCGCTCCGCTCGATGAGCGCGCGAAGCTGAGACACATCGCGCGCCGCGGCGAACGCGCCTTCGTCGATGGGCGCGTGGAACGCGTCTTCGAGCGCGACCATCAGTTCGACACGTTCGAGCGAACTCAACCCGAGCTCCTCGATCGTCGTGGTCGGCGAGACATCACCGCGTCCCGCGTACTTCGAGACGAGGGCCGACAGCGTGTCTCCTCCTGTCTGAACGGGGCGCGGCGCCTCTCCGCTCTTCGCCCATGCGCGGATCGCCGCGCGCTTGAGTTTCTGCGTGCCCTCCGTGCGCGGCAGTTCGGGGTCCGGCCAGACGAGCGCGCGCCGCACGCGCTGGTGATCCGCGAGCTGCGCGTTAGCGGCCCGCACGACGGCTTCAGGGTCGATGCCCGGATCGACGACGAGCACGGCGTGCACGCGCTCTGAGGCGTCGTGGTGGATATTGTGCCCAGAACCCTCAGGGCCGACAGCACCGACAGGCAGGCCGACAACGGCCGAGTCGCGCACGCCGGGCAGGCCGTTGAGCACGCGCTCGACGTCTTCGGGAAAGACGTTCAGCCCCTCCGGTGTCACGATCATTTCTTTCTTGCGGCCGCGGATGAACAACTGTCCGTCCGCGCCGAGTTCGCCGATGTCGCCGGTGTGAAACCAGCCATCCTCGAACGCGTGCGCCGTCTCCTCGGCCGCGTTGAAGTACCCCGTCGTGACGTTTTCTCCCCTGACGAGAATCTCCCCGTCTGGAGCGATCTTGACCTCGACACCGGCGATGGCTTTGCCGACGGATCCGCGCCTGGTCGCGAACGGATGATTCAAGCTGACGATCGGCGCCGTCTCCGTCAGCCCGTAGCCCTGGATGACGGCGAACCCAAGCTCGCCCCAGAACGCCTCGAGTTCCGCCTCGAGCGGGGCCGCGCCGACGACAAACGCCCAGAACTTCAGTCCGAAAAGCCGGTGCACGCGGCGGTATTGCCACCAACGCCAGGCGACATGCCGCCTTCGCGGCTTCGCCGCTTCGGCGGGCCAAGGCCCTGTCGCGGTCGGCGCTTCGGCGGGCCAAGGCTCTGTCGCGGTCGGCGTTTCGGTGGCGCGCGCGACGTATTCTCGCAGCACATCCAGAATCTTCGGCACCGACACCAGCACCGACACCCGCCGGTCTTTGATCAACGCGACGATGGCACCTGGGTTGTAGCCGCGCATGAAGATCACGACGCCAGGCAGCATCGGCGGGATGAACGTCGCCATGGCCTGCCCGAACATGTGACTGAGCGGCAGCAGGTTGAGGAAGCGCAGGGGGAAGAACGGCGTGCCCCACTTGCGGTACTTCAGCACCTCTCGCTCGACCGGGACGATGTTGGCGAGGATGTTGCGGTGCGTGATCAGCACGCCCTTGGGATCGGCCGTCGCTCCAGATGTGAAAATGATTTCGGCGACGTCGTCCCGGGCGATCGCGACGGACGGGATTGTGGACGGGATTGTGGCGTCCGGCGTGAGCCGGACTGCAGACTCTTGATCGTCGTCCCAGAGGATTTCGTGCAACGGCCACACTGGCGCGGATGGATTGGACAGGTGGGGGACATCCTGCCCGACGAGGATCAATTTGGCCGACACGATCCGGCTGACGGTCGCGAGGAAGTTGGCCGAGGACCGATAGTCAATCGGCACGACGATAACGCCCCGAAGAAGACATCCCCAGAACGCGACGACCCACTCCGGGCGGTTCTCGGAAAAAACCACCACCGTGTCGCCCTTGCGAAGTCCCGTGGCGTGCAGACGCGCGGCGAACGCACGCGCCGCCTGACCGACGTCCTTGTAGGTGAACGTGCGACTCCTGAAGCCATCGTCGTACACGAGGAAGTCGCCGCGCGCGTTGGCCAGGTCGTGGAAGAAATCGACGAGCGTGTGACGCGGCACGACTGAATTATGATGGAAACGCTGGCTTTCGCGGGACCTGCGGTAAGCTGTATCCCTCCTGATGCGGATTTTCCTCACCGGCGCGACCGGATATGTTGGTTCCGCGGTACTCGATGCGCTGCTGCGCGCCGAGCACGACGTGACGGCGCTCGTCCGCGACAACGAGAAGGCGGCGCGTGTCGCCGCCCGCGGCGCGCACCCGGTGATTGGCAATCTGGCGGATCCCGAATCGTATCGAGCCGCCGCCGACGCGCAGGACGGCTACGTGCACACCGCCTACGATGCCGCGTCGGGCCGGGGTCCGGCCATCGATCGCATGGCGCTTGAGGTCATGCTCGCGGCGGCCAGGCGTCCGCGCACAGCCGGGGCGAATTCCCCGGCCAGCCGGTTCATCATCTATACGTCACCGGCGTGGGTGCTTGGCCGGACATCAGAGCCGGCCACCGAGACCGCACCCCTCAACCCGATTTCCCACGTATCGTGGCGTTGCGAGCATGAGGCGTTCATGGTGAGCGGCGGGACCGACTCCGTGCGCACAATTGTCGTTCGACCGGGCGTGGTTTATGGAAGCGGCAGCGGGCTGGTGGGCGACCTGTTCAAGTCCGCCGCCAACGGTCTCGTGCGTGTTGTCGGCGACGGCAACAACCACTGGCCGCTCGTGTACGACCGGGACCTGGCCGACTTGTACGCCCGGCTGGCCGCGAGCGAGGCTGCGACCGGTGTGTACCACGCGAACGACGAAGGGGATGAACGGGTCAACGACATCGTCGCCGCCATCGCGCCCTACGTGCCGGTGCGGCCCGATGTGCGTCACGTGCCTCTCGAGGAAGCCCGGGCCAAGATGGGCACCCTCGCCGATGCCCTGTCTCTCGATCAGATCGTCCGGAGTCCCCGCGCACGCGCGCTCGGGTGGACGCCGAGTCTCCGCTCTGTCGCCGGTAACGCCGCGCGTCTGCTCGGCGAGTGGCGCGCGGCGCGCGCCTAGAGGGCCAATCCGGCTAAAGCCGGATCCCACAGTGTGGCGTCCGACTTTAGTCGGACGTGCTCCTAGTCGGCGAATTTCTCCAGATCCTTGTCGTCGGCGCCTGGCAGCAGGTCGAAGAAGGCATCAAGGCTGCGATCGAGCGCGCGCCGAAGCTGAGGGACGGTGCCGTCGATCGTATGAAGCGTGAGGGCGGCGGTCGAGCCGTCGGCGAGTTGCATCTTCGCGTCCTCGAGATCCTTCAGCGATCCCTCGGGAATCAGACGAACACCGTAGACAAGTGTGTAGCGGGCCATTGGGGGGATTGTACAGGGTCAAGGGCTGAGGGCTAAGGGCGCTGTCGGGGAGGTTCACGTGAAGACAAACATCGTCAGGATGACCGTGGCGGGATGCCTGGTTCTTGGACTTGGCGCGGCGACACTGCTCGGACAAGCCACTGCGAACACCGCGGAGGCGCATCGGGCTGCCGCGAAGGCGGCTGCGGGAAACGATCATCCCGGCTTGCTCGCCGCCTTGTGCCCCGATCCGGCGGCGCGAGGCGCCGCTCCCGCACGCGGACGCGCGGCCGCAGGACAGCGTGGCCAGGCACCCGCAGCCGCTGCAGCTCCACGGCCGGCTCCTCCCCGCGATCAGTGGCACGCCGAGCCGGTCAAAGTGTTCGACAACCTCTATTGGCTCGGACAGACGGAATTCTCGGTCTGGGCCGTCACCACATCCGCCGGCATCATCGTCATCGACACGATCTTCGACTACTCGGTCGAGGACGAAGTGGTCGGCGGCATGAAGAAACTGGGCCTCGACCCGGCGAACATCAAGTACGTGATCGTCAGCCACGGACACGGCGATCATTCCGGCGGCGCGAAGTTTCTTCAGGATACGTTCCACGCGCGCGTGCTCCTGTCCGAAAAGGACTGGCAACTCCTCGAGCGCAGCAACGGCACGCGGCCGACTCGCGACATGGTGGTCACCGACGGACAGAAGCTCACGCTCGGCGACACGACGCTGACGATATACATCACGCCGGGGCATACGGAAGGAACCATCTCGACGATTATCCCGGTGAAAGATCGCGGAACTCCGCACGTGATGGCCGAGTGGGGCGGCACGCTCATCGGCGGACTGCGCACGCCAGAGGGCTTTCAGACCTACATCAACTCAGCCGAACGCTTCCGCGACGTCGCTGCGAAAGCGGGCGCCGAGGGCATCCTCTCCAACCACACCAACTACGACGGATCGAAGATCAAGCTGCCGGCGGTGCTCAATCGCAAGACCGGCGATCCGAATCCGTACCTGATTGGGACCGATGCCGTGCAGCGATATCTCACCGTGGCGGATGAGTGCGCGAAGGCTGGACAGGCGGAGTTGATCGCGCAGAATCCGCGTTGACTGTCAGGAGTCTGTCCGACTAAAGTCGGACGCCACATCTGTGGGATCCGGCTTCAGCCGGATTGCCGCCGGAGCGGCAGAACGAGACGCTCTCACAGTAGCTGCCTGGCCGCGGCGATGGCTTCTCCGATCGTCGTCACCGCTCCATCCATCTGCTGCTCGTAGATCGCTTTCAGAATTTCTCCCACGCGCGGTCCTGATTTCACGCCAAGCTCCAGCAGGTGTCGTCCGAGCAGAATCGGCGCGGGCGGACGATGCTCGACGCCGAGTCTTCGCGCGCGGTCCAGAAACCAGTCCATGGCGTCGCAGTTGAAGACGCCCGGCGCGCGGCCAAGACAATCCGACTTGGCCAGCCGCGCGAGCAGCTCCATGTCCACTTTGTGCGCGAGGCGCCGGAACGCGCCATCGCCAACCTCGTCCTTCACCTTGAACCACATGCCCGGCTTCAGGTGCTGGGCGGTCATGCCGAGCACCTGCCGGCGGAGGTCGTATCCGTCGAGCGAGTGCAGGTTCAATCGATCCAGGAACGCCGTGGCCGGCGCGACGCCCTGTTCTTCGTGATCGATGGACCGGATTCGGCCGTCGACAAACGCGGTCGTTGCCGGCTTGCCGAAATCGTGGCAGACCGCGCCGAGCATGATCGCGAGCTGCTGTGGCCTAGGCAAGTCATCAATGCGAGTCCGCGCCTGATCGACGACCTGCAGCGTATGAACCCAGACGTCACCTTCTGGATGCCACTCTGGCTCCTGCACGCATCCCACGAGCGCGCCCAGCTCGGGAAACAGCCTATCCACGACGCCGAGATCCCGCGCGAGCGCAAAGCCGATCGACGGCTTGTCTGCCAGCAGCAGCTTTTCGAACTCGCCCCACACCCGCTCGGCGGGGAGATCGTCGAGCGGAATCGTCCGGCACAGTGCGCGGCTCTCCTCGTCGAGCGTCAGCTGGAAGCGCGCGGCGAACTGCACGGCCCGCAGCACTCTCAGGCTGTCGTCGGGGAACGTCTTCGGATCGACCACGCGCAGCCGGCGCTGCTCGAGATCCTCGCGACCGTTGAACGGGTCGAGATATTCGTCCGTGAGGGGATCCCATGAGATCGCGTTCACGGTGAAGTCGCGGCGTCGCGCGGCTTGCTCAACGGTCATCGTCGGATCGCCCTCGATCTCGAATCCCCGGTGCCCGCGTCCCGCTTTTGACTCGCGCCTGGGTAGCGAGACGTCGATCTCGCCAAGCTTGTACACCTGGAAGCTCTCGCCGACGGCTTCGATGCGTCCAAACGACTCGAGGATCGTGCGGAGCCGGTCCGGCGGGAGTCCGAATGCTTCGATGTCGATGTCTTTCGAGTGGCCGCCGAGCAGGCGGTCGCGAGTCCAGCCGCCGACAATGAGCGCACGGCCGCCGGCGTCGCGGACAGCGGCCGCGATGTCTCGAGCGCGATCCATGGGATCAGGCAGTGACAGGTTTCCGTCCCCACTTCTTGACGAGGCGATCGCAGAGGCCGGGCGCAAACGCATTCAGCCATACCAGGCCGCGCGCTTTCCAGTACGGAAACACCTCGGGCACCGGGTGCTGAATGGCCCGAGCGATGGCATCTGCCACCGCGTCGGCGGACTGGTGCGGTCCCCTGGCTTCGGTCCTGAATCCTGACGCGTCTGTCATGACGTCGAAGAACTCGGTTTCGGTGGCGATGGGGTAGACGACGCTGACATGAATTCCCGACCCGCGCACCTCGGCGCGCACACACTCGGCAAGGCCCACCTGTGCGAATTTGGTCGCCGAGTACGCGCCCATGTAGGGAACACCACGCTTTCCCACGATCGACGAGACGACCACGATGTGTCCCCGGTCGCGTTGACGGAAGTGCGGGAGCGCAGCGCGCATGGCGTGGTAGGTGCCGAGGTAGTTCACGTCGAGGAGTTGCTGCATCTGCGCGGGTGCGATCGTATCGATGGTCCCGTAGATGCCGAATCCCGCGTTGCACATCATGACGTCGAGATGCCCGAAGCGTTCGATCGCTCGGGCAACGAACGTCCGCATATCGGCCTCGCGTGTCACATCGGCCACGACAGGGAGCGCCTGTCCTCCATGTCTGGCGATCTCGTCCGCAACCCGATCGAGGCGGTCCTGGCGTCGCCCGCAGATGGCGAGCGCTGCGCCGTCGCGAGCGAGTCGCAGCGCCGTGGCACGTCCAATGCCGGCCGAACCGCCCGTGATGGCGATCACTCGATGCTCAGTCATGCCTGTCGTTCGCGGACAATGCCGCGCCACACGAAGACGATATTCGCGGGCCGTTCGCCAAGGCGCCGCATGAAGTACGGAAACCACTGCCGCCCGAACGGGATGTACACGCGGACGCGATAACCTTCCTTCACAAGCGCCGTCTGAAGGTCGCGACGGATCCCGTACAGCATCTGAAACTCGAAGCGGTCGGAGGCGATGCGGTGGCTGGCGGCGAAACGCTTCGCGTGATCGATGATGGCGGGGTCGTGGGTGGCGAGGGCCGGATAGGATCCTTCGCGCAACAGGACTTCGAGGAGGCGGATGTAGGCGGCGTCCACGTCGCCCTTGTTCGGATAGGCCACGTCCTTCGATTCGGCGTACGCCCCCTTCACCAGGCGGACCCTGACCCCGAGCCCGATCATGCGCCGGATGTCCGCGTCGGTGCGATAGAGATCCGCCTGCAGGACGACGCCAATCTGGCGGTACTCCTGCTGCCAGAGCGTGTCGACGATGTCGAGCGTGACGGCGGTGTACGGCGAGTTCTCCATGTCGATGCGGATGAAGAATCCCTCGGCGCGATCGAGAATTCGGCGCAGGTTGTCCACGGCCGTCGCGCGATCGACATCGAGTCCGATCTGCGTCAGCTTGAGCGACAGATTCCGGCCGATGCCCGACTGGAGGACGGCGTCGATGACCTGCAGGTACTCCCGGGTCGCCGCCTCGGCTCCGGCGAGCGTGGTAATCCCTTCGCCGAGGTAGTCGAGCGTGTCGAGGAGGCCCTGCGCTTCGACGCGCCGCGCCGCGTCGATGGCTTCGGCGACGGTTTCTCCGGCGATGAATCGGCGCGCAAAACTCGACGGCTCCCGCATGCCGTACCGGGCCGCCAGGTTCTTGAGGACGCCGCTGCGCGCGAGGAAATGAAAAAAAGTCTTGGAGACGATCTCGATCATGGACGCGTCAATGCGTCCGGCCGGGTGTCACGAGCAGATGTTCGATGGTCCGTCCGTAGTACCGGAGCACGCTACGCTCGCGCACGCGAAACCGGCCGCGCTCCAGCACGATGATGCCACGCGCCACGAGTGGCTCGGCCGCTTCCTCGATCGCCTGGCGTCCGCTCATCACGGCGAGGTTGGCCCGCTTGGCCGAGAGTTCTTCGACGAGGCGATCGATGCGCGACTCGAGATCCCGGCGCGTGATGGAGGGGCGCATCGCGGCCGCGAAGACGGCCGTCGGCAGGACCTTGTAGAGCGCACCGATGCGGTTGCGCACGAGGCGTGTCAGCGCCAGCACCTCGGTTCGTGCATGCGGATTGTAGTCGGCGGCGGCAATCGGTGCGCCGAAGGTGACGAACGCCCGCGAGCGGTACCCCACGGCGTAGCGGAACATCTCGGCCAGTTCACGTCTGAAGGGTCGCTGAGACTTCTTCACTCGCTGCTTGGCGAGAATGCGATCCTCGAGCACGAGATCGTAGGCGATGGCGGTGGGAATGATCACGAGATCGGAACGTCCCGCGGTCAGGGCTGCATGAATGAGGCCCGTCTTGGCCGGCTTCAGTTCGCCGCTGTAGCTGCGTCCGCCTTCGGGATAGAAGAAGAGGTCGTGTTCCTTGAGCGTCTCCGCGATGTAGGCCTTCAGCGTCACCAGGTACGCCGGGTCCTTGGTGTTGCGCCGAATCGGAATGGCGCCCGTGATGTGCCGTTGCACGAGGCCGAGCGCGCCGCCGAAGAGATTGATCCCCGCCGCGATGAGCGGCGGGCGGATGCCGTTGTCGTCGAGCACCAGCGGCTCGACGAGATAGTCGGTGTGGCTCTTGTGGTTCGACGCGTAGACGATCCGGTGGCCGCGCGCGGCCGCGATCACGTGGTGGATATTTTCGTGCTTGCGCTCGATCTTGCGAAGAATGGGATAGAGCGGATGCTGCAGCGCGCGGTACATCCGGTGCCGCTGCGTCGTCCGCATTTCGTCCAGGTAGCCGTTGATGCGCTCGAGCGCCCGAACGCCGCGTTCTCCGCGGGATCCCGAGTTGCCCTGCAGGTACTTCATGACCTCCTGCCGGGACAAAACGGCCTGGGCGATGTCATCCATCATGGGCTGGTCCGGAATATAGCATGGTGGACCAGCGGGTCGGGCCCCATTGCGTCGGTGGGCAGGGTCCTCGTAGTGCAGGCCTTCAGGCCTGCACTGCGGCGCACAGCGCGTCGGCGAACGCGGACGTCGAGGCGTGCCCGCCAAGATCGCGGGTGCGCACCGGGCCCGCGAGTACGCCGTTCAGCGCCGTCATGATCCGGTCCGCGGCCGCGCCTTCGTCGATGTGTCGGAGCATCATGACGGCGGAGAGGAGGAGCGCGGTCGGGTTCGCGAGATTCTTGCCGGCAATGTCCGGCGCGCTGCCGTGCACGGCTTCGAACACGGCCGACTCGACGCCAAGGTTGGCGGCGCCGACCACGCCGAGCCCTCCCACCAGGCCCGCGCAGAGATCCGACACGATGTCGCCGTACAGATTGGGCATCACGAGGACGTCGAACTGCTCGGGAGTCATCACAAGGTGCATGCAGGCGGCATCCACAATCTTCTCGTCGTACGTGATGGCCGGGTACTCCCGCGCGACGGTGCGTGCGCACTCGAGAAACAGACCATCGCTGAGCTTCATGATGTTTGCTTTGTGAATGGCGGTGACGCGCTTGCGGCCACGACGGCGCGCATGCTCGAACGCGAACCGCGCGATTCGCGTGGAGGCGCGCTCGGTGATGATCTTCAGGCTCTCGACCACGCCCGGCACCACCTCGTGCTCGAGGCCGGCATACAGGTCTTCGGTGTTCTCCCGCACGATGACGAGGTCCACGCCCTGGAATCGCCCACAGACCCCCGGCAGGTTCCAGACGGGCCGGAGGTTCGCGAACAGGTCGAGCGCCTTGCGGAGACCGACGTTCACGCTGGTGAAGCCGTCCCCAATCGGCGTCGTGACGGGACCTTTCAACGCGATCCGATTGCGGCGGATCGACGCGATGAGATCCACGGGCAGGGCGTGACCGGTGCGTTCGAACGCGGTCACCCCCGCCTCGTGTCGCTCCCATTCGATCGCGACGCCCGCGGCGGACAGCACGTGGAGCACGGCGTCCGTGACCTCCGGCCCGATGCCGTCGCCGGGGATCAGGGTGATGGTGTGTGTCATGCCTACTCGCGAGCGTACCACGCCAGCAGGATGAACCCGAGCGCGACATTGACCGTCGCCACCGACCTCGGTGTGAGCAACGGTGTGAGCAACGTTGTGAGCATCGGTGTCAGCAACGCCGAGTGGGTGTACACGCGGGCGTACACCGTCAGCGCCGTCATCGCGAAGACGATCCCGGCGCGCACGACGAACGCGTGCGGCGGCGGTCCCATGAACTTCATCACGAAGAAACAGGCGATGATGATGGCGCCGCAAGCGGCCGCCACCGGAAAGAACTGGCCGGAAGGGTCGCCGCCGGTCGTGCGCATCAGAATCAGCATCAGTCCGCCGACCCAGACGGCCAGCGCCGCGAGCGCAAGGTAGCGGACAACGAACATCTCCTCATTATAATTGGCGGCTTGCAGGATCTCAGGGTTGCGGCGCTGGAAGACGGTGGCCTCCTCGACGTTGCGGTCGATCGGGCGCTCGAGGCGCTGGGTCGAGACGAGCCGATTGCGCCATCGGTCCTGCGACTGCTGCTTCGCCACTACGCGATGACCGGGCGAGCCGATCTCGAGGCCGCGCTCGGGCCCGCACTGGCTCGCGCGCTGGACGTGTGCGGGCTCGATGAGCCGAAGCAGTCGGACTGGCTCATCCTCTTCGTGGAAGCCGTGACCCTCTCGCACGACAAGCGGATCCACGACGCGGCCGTTGTGCTGGAGGCGAGCGTCAGACGCGGATGGCCGTCCGTTGAACGTGCCGGGGAGCAGGGATTCGTGGCGTCGGTCATGCGATCGATCGACGCCTGTCTTCGCGCCGCCGATCTCCACGGCGATGACGCACGCACGCGCCTCGCCATCGTCGATGCCGTGGACGAACTCGAGAGGGTCGTCGGCCCGCGGTACCGGCCGGGAGCGGGTCTGACTGGTGGCATGGACAACGTGGACGACCTGCGAGGCGACTTGCGGGATTGCGCCAGCGCCGCGTCGGCCCTCCTCTCGGCGTACGAGCGTACCGGGCGTCTGCCGTATTCGATGCTGGCCGAGGAACTGATGCAATTCGCCATCCGGCTGAAGCCGGATCCCACGGACGTCATCGCCAGTTGCGAAGCGGTCAGCGTGCTTTGTCGCATTGCCGCCCTCCACGAGGATGCGGAGTATCGGGAGGCGGCGGTGATTGCGCCGGACACCGACTACGCGGCAGACGCCGAACGTTTACTGGTCTCTCTGGCCGACCGGTTTCATGCGCGCGGTGCGGCGGTCGCGGCGGAATATGGTCTCGCACTCGCCGACTGGCTCGCTCTCCAGCCCAATCTGCAATAGAATTTGCCCGGGGGCCTCTGTTGGATCGCTCTGCACTGATACCAGGACTGCAAAATATCGCCACGCGGCTGCGCGTCGACTCGATCCGGGCAACATCTCAATCAGCCAGCGGGCACCCGACGAGCTGCTGCTCGGCGGCCGACGTCGTCGCGGCGCTGTTCTTCGCCGAAATGCGTTTCGATCCGAAGGATCCGCAGCACCCGCTGAGCGATCGATTCATCCTCTCGAAAGGGCATGCAGCGCCGCTCCTCTATGCAGCATGGGCCGAGGCTGGGGCGTTCGATCGATCCGAATTGCTCAAGTTGCGCGAGATTGGGTCCGACCTCGAGGGGCATCCGACACCGCGGCTGCCGTTTGTCGATGTGGCGACCGGATCGCTCGGGCAGGGCATGTGCGCGGCCATCGGCTGCGCACTGAACGCCCGCCGCATCCAGTCGGACTACCGGACGTATTGCCTGATTGGCGACGGCGAAACGGCCGAAGGGTCTGTCTGGGAAGCGGCGGACGTGGCCGCGATGGATGGTCTCGATAATCTCTGCGGCATCACCGACGTGAATGCCCTCGGTCAGAGCCGGCCGACGATGTGGCAGCACGACATGGAGCAGTTCGCGCGGCGATGGCGCGCATTCGGGTGGCACGCCATCGTTATCGATGGCCACGACATGAACGCGATTCTCGATGCCTACGCGGAGGCGCGCAGCACGCGCGGACGCCCGACGATGATCCTGGCGCGAACGATCAAGGGGAAGGGCGTGTCGTTCACCGAGGGGAAGGACGGCTGGCACGGCAGGCCGTTCAAGAAAGGCGAGGAACTCGATCGCGCCCTCGCCGAACTCGAGCAGCAGATGGTCCCCGCGCCGGCGAACGCGAATCTGCCACAGCAGATCGCCAGGCCACCCGCTCGTCCCGCGCCGCCGCCGGCGCCAAAGGCTGTCGCGCCGCCCTCCTACAAACCGGGCGATCAGGTCGCGACGCGCGAGGCGTACGGCACGGCCATCGCCAAACTCGGCGAGGCGGACTCCTGCGTCGTCGCGCTGGACGCCGACGTCAAGAACTCGACGTTCAGCGACAAGTTCGAGAAGGCGTGCCCCGATCGCTTCTATCAGAACTTCATTGCCGAGCAGGTGATGATCGGTGCGGCGATGGGCCTGGCCGCGCGTGGTGCGATCCCGTTCCCCTCCACCTTCGCCTGTTTTCTGACGCGTGCGGCCGATTTCATCCGGATGGCTGCCATCAGCAACGTGGGGATCAAGATGGCAGGTTCGCACGCCGGCGTCTCGATTGGCGAAGACGGGCCATCGCAGATGGCGCTCGAGGATCTGGCGATGTGCCGCGCGCAGCCGAACGTCACGGTGCTGTATCCGTGCGACGCCGTCAGTGCGGAGCGCCTGGTGGCGCTGGCCGCGTATCATCCCGGGCCGGCGTACATCCGCACGAGCCGTCCGAAGACACCGGTGATTTATTCCGCCGACGAGGTGTTCACGATCGGCGGACTGAAAATCCTGCGCGAGAGCGGGAACGACGTGGCCACCGTGGTGGCGGCGGGCGTCACCGTCTTCGAAGCGCTGAAAGCGTACGACCAGCTGAAGGTGGAAGGTGCCGCGATTCGTGTGATCGACCTCTACTCGGTGGCGCCCGTCGATCGAGTGGCGCTCGTCGCCGCCGGTACGGCAACCGGCGGCGCCATCATCACCGTGGAAGATCACTACGCGGCCGGCGGCATCGGCGACGCGGTGGCTGAAGCGGTCAGCGAAGCCGGCATCCGGGTGCACCGCATCGCGGTGCGCGAGATTCCCCGTAGCGGCAAGCCCGAGGAACTCCTGGATCGGTTCGGCATCTCCGCGAAACACATCGTCGACGCTGTTCGAACGGTGGCCGCCCGGAGATCAGTCGCAGCCCAGCGCTGAGCTTTCTCGTAGGACAGAATTCAGTGCTATATTCTGATCTATGAAAGCTGCGAATGTGCGGCCGATCACGGACCTAAAGAATCGGACGAAGGAACTTGTTCGCGAAGTTGCTGAGGGCGGTCAACCGGTTGTGATCACCCAGAACGGCAGACCCAAGGTCGTGGTCGTGGCCGTGGACCAGCACGATCGCCTTCAGGACACGCTCGCCCTGCTGAAGCTTCTGGCGCAGAGCCAGGAGTCGCTGACGAGAACCCGCCGCGTCCATTCGACCGCCGAGGTTCGTCGTCGGGCCAAAGTGGCGCTCGCAAAGGCCGCTAAGAGGTGAGCCGCGGACGGTACTCCGTCGTCTGGACGGAGGTAGCCTCCCAAGACGTCGAGCGCCTGGCTTCGTACCTCCTGGAAGAAACCCCTTTCCGCGCCGAGCGGATCCTCCTCCGCATCATCGCCCGCGGCGAATCGCTCGAGGCCGTTCCTGAGCGCGGCCGCACGCCTCGCGAGTTGCGCGCCATCGGAGATCAAACGTGGCTCGAGATTCAGGAGTTGCCCTGGAGAATCGTCTACCGGATCATGGAGGGGAAGATTGTGGAAATTCACGGTGTATTCGACGGCCGTCGAAGCCTGGAGGACATCCTGATGGAGCGCCTCCTTCGGGCGTGATACCGGGCTCTGACTGTATAATCGCGCGGCTCCTCTGATCCGTCGGAGAACAATGCCGCTCGCCACAGGCACGCGTCTTGGCCCCTACGAAGTCGTCGCCCTCCTTGGCGCGGGAGGCATGGGGGAGGTGTACCGGGCCACGGACACACGCCTCAACCGCACGGTCGCTATCAAGATTCTTCCTCCGCACATCTCCGCGAATCCCGAAATGAAGCAGCGCTTCGAACGCGAAGCGCAGACCATCGCCGGACTGAACCATCCGCACATCTGCACGCTGCACGACGTGGGTCGTCAGGATGGCGTCGATTACCTGGTGATGGAATGCCTGGAAGGCGAGACGCTCGCGGCGCGGCTGGAGCGCGGCCCGATGCCGGTCGCCGAGGCCGTCCGCGTGGCGAGCGAGGTCGGCGACGCGCTCGACAAGGCGCACCGGCAAGGCATCGTCCATCGGGATTTCAAGCCCGGCAACATCATGCTCACAAAGAGCGGCTCCAAGCTGCTCGACTTCGGCCTGGCGAAGCTGCGATCTCCGGAATCACCGACGCCCGTGTCGGTGTCGGCGATGCCCACCAACGCGAAAGAGTTGACGATGGCGGGGAGCATTCTCGGGACGCTTCAGTACATGGCGCCTGAG
The DNA here is from genome assembly GCA_041476545.1 of Vicinamibacteria bacterium. Lineage (GTDB taxonomy): Bacteria > Acidobacteriota > Vicinamibacteria > Vicinamibacterales > CAVVIG01 > JBGOTP01. The sequence goes on from JBGOTP010000009.1 coordinate 19,019, forward strand.
CAGCTTGAAGGCAAGGAAGCCGACGAGCGGACCGACGTGTTCGCCTTCGGCGCGACCGTGTACGAAATGCTCACGGGGCGAAAGGCGTTTCAGGGCAAGACACAGGTAAGTCTGATGGCGTCGATTCTCGAGCACGAGCCGCCGCCGATGCTGTCGTTGCAGCCGATTCTGCCGGCAGCGCTCGACGCGCTGGTTCACGGCTGCCTCGCGAAAGATCCGGACGAACGCTGGCAATCGATCCGCGACGTGGTGCGACAACTGAAGCAGATCAGCGAGCGTCCGGTGGATGCGCCGGCCGTCAGTACAGCGCCTTCCGGTGTTCGGCGTCGCGAACGGTTGATCTGGGGAGCGCTTGCTGGTGTCCTCGCCGTGATTGCCGTGGCGCTCGGCGCTCGCGCCGTGTTTCGGCAAGACGCGCCGCTGCCTGTCGTTCGTTTTGAAGTGTCACCGCCGGCCGGTGGGGTGTGGACGGGTGCTCCGCCACGGTTTTCTGTTTCGCCGGACGGCAAGTATCTCGTCTTTGCGGCGTTCCTCGGCGCCGACAAGACCGAGCGACTCTGGATTCGGCGCCTGGACTCTCCCGACGCCAAGCCTATTGCGGGGACAGAGAGCATCCAGGGGGCGCTTGCGCCGCAGTCTCCATTCTGGTCGTCGGACAGCCGTTCCATCGGCTTCTTTGTCCAGAGCGAAGCGCGGGATGCCGGCACCAGCAAATTGAAGAAGGTGGACGTCCAGGGTGGCCCCGTTCAGGCGCTGTGCGAATTGCCAGCGAACAACGCTGGTGCTTCGTGGAATGCCGATGGAATGATTCTGGTCTCGACCCAGGGGACCAATGGCATACAGCGTGTCCCGGCCAGCGGTGGCGTGCCCGTACAGGTGACGACTCTCGACAACGCGCAGAAGGAGATCGCGCATCTCTGGCCTCAGTTTCTACCCGACGGTCGTCACTTTCTGTATCAGGCGCAGACAGCCGAGCGCGCACAGTGGGCGATTTATGCCGGTTCGCTGGATTCGAGCAATCGCAAGATGCTGGTCCGTTCGGAGTACGCGCAGTTTGCGGCGCCCAACTTCCTGCTCTATGCGCGTGGTGATGCCCTGCTGGCGCAGCGTCTGGATCTGGGGAAGTTTGAACTGATTGGGGAGCCTGTCCTCGTCGCGGAATCTCTGATGCGCCTTGTGAGCAACGGACGCGTCGGGTTCTCCGTGTCGAACCTGGGAGTCCTTGTATACAGCAGCAGTCCCGCCGTCCAGACGACCCCAGCCGGAAACCGGCAGCTGGTCTGGAGCGATCGCGCGGGAAAAATGAGCGCGCCGATCGGCGCCCCGGTCAGTGCAACCGCTCTCAAGCTGTCTCCTGACGCAAAGCTTGTGGCACTCGCCGAATCGCTGTCGGGGACGGCGTTGGATCTCTGGGTCTATGACATCAATCGCGGTCTCAAGACGAGGCTGACGACCGACCCGGCCGCCGACAGCAATCCGGTCTGGTCGCCGGACGGGTCCCGCCTGGTATTCAGTTCGAACCGAGACGGGAAGGGAATTTCTCTCTACGAGAAGCCCGTCAGTGGAGCTGTCCCCGAGCGACTGCTCCTCGAAGCCGAACAGGGGGTCAACCTGATCCCGCTCGACATATCGCTCGACGAAACATTCCTCGTATTTACGAAAGGCAGGGGCGCATCTCGAGACCTGTGGATGCTGCCTCTCTCCGGCGACAGGAAGCCGGTTCCCTATCTCGCGACTCCCTTCGATGAGGGCGGGGCGATGCTCTCGCCCAACGGGCGCTGGCTCGCCTACGTCTCAAACGAATCGGGCCTGTATCAGGTCGTCGTCCAGCCGTTTCCCGATCCATCCAAAGGCAAGTGGCAGATTTCCATCGGTGGAGGTCTGGGCCCCCGGTGGAAGCGTGATGGCCGGGAACTCTACTACTTCGATGCCACCGGCCGGATCGTGGCCGTGCCGGTATCGACGGATTCGGCCTTCCAGTTCGGAAAGGCGGCACCTCTCTTTGAAGTACCGTTCCCGGTTGCCGCGAGTCTCACCTCGTCGCTTCCGTACGACGTGGCCGCAGATGGTCAGCGTTTTCTTCTGTCGGTTCCCCTGAATCGCGTGGCCTCGGCACCGCCCACGCCGCTCACCGTGACGCTCAACTGGACCGCCGCGATAAAGTAGGCTCGACCTTCAGCCGACTCAGCCGGCACTCAAGGACACTCCGCTCTTGAGCGAGATGATCAAAGAAGGCGGCACGGTCAAGAAATAGCGCTGGGACCAGTCACCGGGCGTCGGCGGCCGTTCGCCGGAAAGGCGTGGGGATCGCGATCGCTCGTGCGAAGATTCATCCCATGACGCTCGTGACGCCAGCGCTCGAGATCAAAGACCTGCGGAAGTCGTTCGGTTCGCTCGTGGCCGTAGACGAGGTCTCGTTCAGACTCGAGCGGGGACAGCTCGTGGGTCTGCTCGGCCCGAACGGCGCCGGGAAGACGACCACCGTCTCGATGATTGCGGGGCTCCTGACGCCCGATCGCGGCCGCGTGCTGGTGAATGGTCAGGCGCTCGCGGGTGACACCGATCCCGCGAAACGCCGCATCGGCCTCGTGCCTCAGGATCTCGCGCTGTACGATGAGCTCAGCGCGCGCGCCAACCTGCGGTTTTTTGGCGCCCTCTACAGTCTGACCGGCCGGGCGCTCGAACAGGCGATCGGCTCGGTGCTCGATCTCGTCGGGCTCGCGGACCGCGCCCGCGATCTGGTCAGGACCTTCAGCGGCGGGATGAAACGCCGGCTCAATCTGGCGGCAGGCCTCCTGCACGATCCCGACATCCTGCTCCTCGACGAGCCCACCGTCGGCGTCGATCCACAGAGCCGGAACGCGATCTTCGAGAACCTCGAACTCCTCAAGAGTCGCGGCAAGGCGCTGCTGTACACGACACACTACATGGAAGAAGTCGAACGCCTCGCCGACCGGATTGTGGTGATGGATCACGGCACCGTGATCGCGGAAGACACGCTCGACGGCCTGCAGTCGCGCGTCGGCGGCCCTGGCTCCGGAGGTCGTGCCGGCGGTGGGCGCGCGACGCTCGAAGCCGTGTTTCTCACGCTGACCGGCAGAAGCCTGCGCGACTGACGGACCTGCAACGCCAGCACCCATCGCCGCCACCCATCGCCACCACGAGAACCGATGCCCATCACACCGCTCCTCGCCATGATCCGCAAGGACCTGCAGCTCTTTTTCAGCGACCGGCGCGCGGTCATCGTCAGTTTCGTCGTGCCAATCGCCATCGCGTCGTTTTTCGGGATGGTCTTTGCCGGCGCCGGAGGGAATAGCGGCGAGCCGGCGCGGATTGCGATCGCCATGGTGGATCGCGATATGAGCGCCATCTCGAAAGCCGTAGTCGCCGGAGCGCAGGCCGACAGAAGCCTGACCGTGACCCTGCCCCCGGAGGATGAAGCCCGGGACGCGGTCAGACGCGGACGCACGGCCGTCGCCGTCGTCATTCCGCCCGGCTTCGGAGACGCGGCAGGCAAGGCGTTGTTTGGCGGCGGGGACAAGCCGGAACTCAGCCTGCTCCACGATCCTTCGCGCGGCGCCGAGTTCGCGATGGTGCGCGGCATGCTCACCCAGCACGTGATGGAGGCCGTGAGCCATGACATGTCCGGAGGCGCTCGACGCATCACGCTGCCCTACACGGTGCGAGAGGAGGCGATGACCGGGGCCAACGCCGCCTACAACGGCTACGCGCACTCCTTCGCCGGCATGGCGATTCAGTTCTTGCTGTTCGCGATGGCGAATATCGGCGTTGAGATGCTGCTCGAACGTCAGCGCGGACTGTGGGCACGCCTGCGCAGCGCGCCCGTGTCGAAGCTGACGCTGCTGTCGGGCAAGGCCGCGAGCGGCACGATCATCTCGCTGATGATCCTGCTCGTCTCGTTCGGATTCGCCATGCTCGTGTTCAAGGTCCGGATTCAGGGCAGCGTGGCCGGCTTTCTGGGCGTCTCGATCGCCTGCGCGGTGATGGCGTCGACCTTCGGCCTGCTCGTCGCGGCGCTCGGCAATTCTCCGGCGACCGCCCGCGGCGTGACCATGCTGGCGGTGCTGATGATGGTGATGCTCGGCGGCGCGTGGGTGCCGACGTTTGTGTTTCCGGCGTGGCTCCAGCGTGGGACGATGGTCGTGCCGGTGCGATGGGCCGTCGATGGACTCGACGCGATGACGTGGCGCGGCATCGGGTTGCGCGGCGCCGTGCTGCCGATGGTCGTGCTCATCGGCTTTGCCGTGCTGTTTGCGACGATCGCGGCGGCGCGCTTCAGATGGGAGGAAGGGTAGGGCGGATCAGTGGCTGATCACCCGAACGTTGTGGATGGCAACGGCTGCGGCGAATCCGCCGACCGCGTATCCGACCCATCTCGCCGATGTCGCATGACCGTGGTCGACCAGGTGCTTCTCGGCAAGAATTTGCGGAAGGGTCAAGAGTCCTTTCAATACGAGAATCCGGGCCGGGTTCTGACCGAGCAAGGGATTGACCTCTCTCGCGTGCCCGCCGCGCACGCCGGCGATTGTCGTCAGACCGTCAAACAGGTTCCCCGCCACGGTGGCAATGACGGCTTCTGTCAACGCTCTCCGATCGCGGTGCTTCGCCTCAACCGGCTGCACCGCAGTCGGTTGACTCTCCAAGTCGATGGGATTCTGCGCCGCAAGACGCTCGGCGACAGCCAGGCCCTGCACCGTTGTCGGACTCTGCGCGGTGGCGGGGCTCTCCGCGTCGGCCGGACCCTGCGCGGCGGCGGGACGACTCTGTATCACGACGAAGAAACCTGCGAGCAGCAGCGTTTCCGCCAGACATTTCAAGCGCCTCAGGCGATGCCGTCCGACGTTCATGGGCCATATACCTCGGGTACCCGCGCGTCCAGACCGGTTGTGGCAGGACTGTGCAGATCTACGCTGCAATGAGCAACTCGGAGGCCACATGCAAGCCTTCGGAAAAGCCTTGAAAGCAGTGTGTCTCTGCGATTGCTGATGGCGTGCTGGGTGAGAACGAACCCGGAGAGACGTTCGTCGTGCGAGCCTTCAGCCCTGCCTGACGAGTCGTTTTCGAGTGGGTGGGTGTTCACCCGCTCGTGGGTGAGCGGACAGGCGGCTGAAGGAAATCAAACGGGGGTCACGTCGCGAAATGTCCGCGGATCGATTTGGTACTTTCTCAGCAGTTTGCCCAGTTCACGGCGCTCCTTGCCGACCGCGCGAGCCGCGTGGGTCACGTTGCCTCGATGCTCGAAGATCACCCTCCGCAAATAGTCCGTTTCAAACCTGGCGATCACTTCCTGTTTGAGCACTTGATACGAGGGCCGCGCGTGCGGCTGGGCGGCGGCCGGGGCCAACCCGAGGTCGCCGGCTGTGATCGTGGCGCCCTGCCCCATGTGGATGGCCCGCACCATCATGTTCTCGAGTTCGCGAACGTTGCCCGGCCACTCGTGCAGCATCAATGCCGCGCGGGCGGTGTCGTCGAGTTCGAGAGGCGCCGAATCGGATGGCGCATGCGTTCGAAGAAAATGAACCGCCAGCGCGACGATGTCGTCGCGGCGTTCTCGCAGGGATGGCAGATCGATCCTGAAAACGGAGAGCCGATAGTAGAGGTCCGGCCGGAAGGTGCTGGCCTTGACCAGATCTTCGAGTGGCGCATTGGTCGCCGTCAGGAATCGCACGTTCGGGTATTCCAGGCGCGAGGATCCGAGCGGCCGGAACGCGCCGTCCTCGAGCACGCGCAACAGGGTCACCTGCCCCTTCAGGCTCAGCGCTTCCAACTCGTCAAGAAATACCGTTCCGCCCTGCGCCTCCATCAGGAGCCCGCGATGCCGTTGCCGCGCGTCGGTGAACGCGCCCGGTTCGTGGCCGAACAACGCATCGTCCACGAGCGTATCGACGAGTGATCCGCAATTGACAGGGACGAATGGAAAGCACGCGCGATCGCTCAGGCCGTGAATGGCGCGAGCGACCAGTTCCTTGCCCGTGCCCGTCTCGCCGCTGATGAGCACGGGGCGATTCGTGTTCGCCACGATCGGAATCAGCGCGGTCGCTTTCTGAAACAGTTCCGCTCCGCCCACGAGGGATGGAGCGGGCGGCGTGTCGCGATGGCCCGTGACGCGCGCGACGGCTCGATGAGCCGCAACGGCCACTGGCTGCCTCACTGATGGAAATGATCGAGGGCTGAATGACACGGATGAATAATTCCTGACGCGCGTCTCGTCAGTGCAGAGACACGTGTTTATCGCCGCCGGCCTGCATGAGCGTCATCAGGTCCGCGGATCGACGACCGCCGCGACGGATCTGGCGCCGGTCGACACGTTCAGGACTGCGCCGATCGCGCTCGGGCAGCGTGCCCCTCACATAGGACGGGAGTGCGTACGCGACCCGGGACGCGTCTTCGTAAAACGCGCCAGCGAGCTGTGCTTCGCGGACGAGCGCGAGATCCGCGCGGTCGCTGAATACGAGGCACCGCGTGTCGGTGCTTTCCGCCGCAGCCAGATAGACAAGATGAAGTCCGTTATAGGCGCCGAGGCGAAGGTTGGTTGCGAGGAACTGCGGACGCGTTTTCAAAAGTTGTTCGCGCGCCGAATGAAAATCCGTGAAGGTTTTGAGATCCAGCGCGTCGCCGATCGCGCGACGCGCGGCCTCGAGCCAGTTGGCGTTCGGATCAACGAGGAATGCACACCGCATATTCGGCCCGCTTTCTTACACACAAGTTTACAGATGTGCATCGCGTTTGCAACAGAATGTTTAGAGAATTTCGAAAAAAGAACACCTCCACGCGGTTGACTACCAGACGAGTTCAAGGACAAAATCTTCCTCTGGAAGGACTTTGTCGATACGAACCTCACGCCGCCGCGCTCAGCGTGTCCCACGCGCGCTCCCCGAGGCTCACGCGCTGCCGCCGGAGTTGTCCGAGTTCAATATCTCGCGCAGCGACTGGTGGATCGTCGTCACGTCGCACATGAACGTGCTGGTTGAAGGGTCCGATACGGGAACCGACGCGGTGATGGCTGCCCTCCAGCCGCCTTTGCGGACGCCCGTCAGACGCTGGACCGGACGTCCTCCCGATTCGCGCGGCGGCGGTACGCTCATCGTGCGTGCTGTTGACAGACTGGACGGTGACGCGCAGCGTACGCTTCTCGAGTACCTCGCGGCCGCTCGTGGTCAACATCCTGTGCAGGTGGTGTCGACCAGCAGTCAACTGCTGTTTCCGATGATTGAGCGCGGGCTGTTCCGCGAGGAATTGTATTACCGCCTCAACACGGTCCGCGTGGACCTCAACGAGAAGGCTTGAGCCTCGGTCGCTACCGCGGCGGAGGTGGGGGCCGGCGGTTGCCGGGCGGCTGCGGCGTTTCTTTCGCACGGGCACGTTGTTCCGGCGTCAGCATCTGCAGCACTTCCCCTCGCAGCCGGGCGCGCATCACCGCCATGTCCGCGTCGATGGCTGCCTCGTCCGCGCTTCGCGCGCGAATCACTCCCTCGTCCACGGTGTCGGCCATGACGGCCGCGTCAAGTGCCTGATGAGCCGCAAACGATCGGTCGTTCAGGTCCTTCCGTTCCGCGTCGTGCGACTGCACAACGGCCATGATCTGATCCCGCTGCGAGCCGGTCAGGCCGAGACGCTCGACGGCCATTGGTCCCAGGAGTCCGCCAAGGGGCCCCATCGGCCCGCCTCGACCACCAGGCCCGTTTGCCCTCCCATCGGGCGGCGGACCACCGCGTTGGCCTGGTCCTCCCGGGCCAGCACGCCTGCCCGGCGCCGGCTCCCGGCCACTGGTATTCTGCGCTTTGGCGTACACGCCAGCGGCCATAATGGCTGCCATGGCGGTCGCGCCGAGTCCGATCCCCCAACGTCCTCTGGTGCTGGTCATGTCTGTCCTCCCTCGAAGAACCGATCGCGACCGGGCGAACGGTCTGTGTCTATCTGTTCTGATTGGACTGGGCGGACGTGGCGGAACCGTGGAAAGGATATGAAGAAACGATGACACCCGTCTCCCCTCGGGTGCTCGTCGTCGAAGACGAGCCGCACATTCGGGAACTGGTGTGTCTGCACCTGGGTCACGAAGGGTACGCCTGCGACAGCGTCGGCGACGGCCGGCAGGCGTTGACGCTCGCGGAGTCCGAGCGCTTCGATCTCCTCGTCCTCGACGTGATGGTGCCGGGTCTCGATGGACTCTCGCTCTGTCGCGCGGTTCGCAACGGCCAGATCAACCGCGACGTGCCGATCCTCATACTCACGGCGCGTCGCGACGAAGCGGACAAAGTGGTCGGACTTGAAAGCGGGGCCGACGATTACCTGACCAAACCGTTCGGCGTGCGCGAACTGGTCGCGCGGGCCCGTGCCCTGTTGCGCCGGCCGCGTCAGGCCGCGGGCGCTCTGTCAGCGGAGGCCGCAAGGGCCGACGCTGACGTGGTGAGAATCCGGGGGATTGAAATTGACGTGCCGAAGCGGCGTGTCCGCGTCGATGGCCGCGACATCGAGCTGACGGATCAGGAGTTCCGTCTGCTGCACCTGACCGCGACCCACGCCGGGATCGTCTTCAGTCGCGAGGCGCTGCTCGGGAAGATCTGGCGTGGAGATACATTCGTCACGGTCCGCAGCGTCGACACGCTCGTCAAGCGTCTGCGCCGCCGCGTCGAACCCGATCCGGCGAATCCGAAGTATCTCCTCACGGTCTGGGGCGTGGGGTACAAGTTCACAGACGTGTGATTGCTTCCGCGCTCGGAGAGTCGGGCCAGGACGGCAGCGGCCGGGCCACGTACCCCGCATGCGCGAGCTGGCTCTGGAAGAGGGCCGTCGCCGACGACCAGAACACGAGCCTGACCCATAGGCGCGCGATCACGTAGAGTTGGTTGATCACGATGAGCGTGAGGATGGTCAGCACGACGGGCGTATCCGGTCCGAAGCGCGGGCCGCTTTGTGGTCCGATCCACACGTAAAGCGCAGCGAGCGCGGCCATCATCGTCCAGTCGATGGCGTACAACCCAAGCGCACTGATCCAGTTTCGCCGGACGAACGAGAGCGCGGCGCGCAGGGCGCCGAGCATGCTGCGCCGATCTTCCACGACGGCTCGGATCTGCGTGTAGTCGAATACCAGGTTGCAGGACGCCAGAACAGCCGCGAGTACGACGGGCCAGCGCCCCAGGAGGCGGAAGGCGACCGCATAGACCAGGGCCATCAACACGCCCAGGCGCAGAAATCGGAAGAAGAACGTGCCGGAGACCCCGCACACGCCGTGCGCGCCCGTCGGTCGATCTCTGGCGTAGCGATCGATGATGCCACCGGACACGAGCATCCAGAGGGTCAGAAACGGATACGACGCCGTGAGGGACGCCATCCAACGGCTCTCGTAGTCGATGAAGGCGCGTGGTTCGCGCACAATCTCGACAACGCCGCTGCCCAGCTCGACGCCGCGGTCGAGCGTCTGCTGTCGCAGCTCGTGCAGCCAGCGGTCGCTGAACAGAGACGCGGCCACATCGACCGTGAGGCCCATCGAGCCATCGATGCGACTCGACATGGCGACCGGCCAGGCCAGCAGCGCCGCCATCAGCCAGACGGCGGCGAGGATGGGACGCGCGCCGTTGACGCGCCGGATGCCGTCCCGCCATGCATGCCATATCATCGTGTGGCCGTGCATGGTACCACCAACCGTCGCGCTATAATTCAGGAGGTCATGCCCGACATTCGAGTGATGCATTTCGGCCTGGGACCGATTGGCGCCGCGGTCGTGAAGCAGATCGTCGGACGCCCCGGCTTCAAGATCGTGGGAGGGATCGACATCGACCCGGCCAAGGCAGGACGCGATCTCGGCGATGTCGCCGGTCTCGGCAAGCGCCTGGGTCTCCGTGTGCAGAACGATGCCGCAAAAGCCCTCAAGGCGGCAAGGCCCGACGTCGTTATTCACTGCACCAGTTCCTCGATTCGGCAGGTGATGCCCGAGCTCGAGGCCATCCTCAAGTCGAAGACGCCCATCGTCTCGACGACCGAGGAACTTGCCTACCCGGCCTACACCCATATCCGTCAGGCACGGCGGATTCACGCGTGGGCGAAGAAGGCGAAGGTGGCGGTGCTCGGGACCGGCGTGAATCCGGGGTTCGCCATGGATGCGCTGCCGATCATGCTCACGTCGGTCTGCGAGCGCGTGGACCGCGTGATCGTGAACCGCGTGCAGGATGCGCGGATGCGCCGGCTGCCGTTTCAGCAGAAGATCGGCGCCGGCCTCACGACGGAGCAGTTTCAGCGGAAGGCGAATGACGGGACCATCCGGCACGTCGGGATGACCGAGTCGATCGCGATGATTGCCGATGCGCTCGGCTGGACGCTCGATCGCATCACGGACGAGGTTCAGCCGAAGCTGGCCACCGTGACCATTTCGAGCGAGTTCCTTGCCGTCGATCCCGGCTATGTCTGCGGCATTACGCAGGAGGGCGCCGGCTATCGAAAAGGGGAGCCGGTCATCCGGCTGCACCTCGAGGCCTATCTTGGTGCGCCCGAGCCCTACGACTCGATCGAGATCGAGGGGTCGCCCAGACTCTCGATGAAGATTCCTGGCGGCATCCACGGTGACGTCGCCACCGTGTCGCTCGTTGTCAATTCCATTCCGAAGGTCCTCGCCGCCGAGCCTGGGCTTCATACCATGCGCGACGTGGCGTTGCCGTCGTTCTTTCCCGGCAAGTAGTTCCGATCCGATGCAGATTCTGGCGAAGTGCGCGAAGTGCGGTGCCGGTCTGCCGGTTCGCGCGGCAGAGGCGCCTGTGGCGATCGCGTGCGGCAGCTGCGGGCATGAGATTCCGATCGAGGTGTCCGACGCGCTCCGCGCCGATCGCGCGGTCGACCGCTGTCCCGTCTGTACGGGCGCCGACTTCTACATACGGAAGGACTTCGATCCGAAGATCGGTGTGGCGGTCGTGGCCGCCGGTTCGGTCTTGAGCGGCGTGTTCTACTGGTTCAATCGGGACGTGATGGCGTATGCCGTTCTGGCTGGCGTCGTGCTCATCGACTTTGTCGTGTACCGATTCATCAAACTCGTGACCGTCTGCTATCGCTGCCACTCCGAGTTCCGGGGCGCCTATCCTAGAACCGCTCCGCCCTTCGATCTCCACACGGCGGACGTCCTCGAGCAGGAGTACGAACGGAGGATAGGGAGACGGTGACAATCGGGGAATCGCGAAATCGGGGAATCGGGAAATTGGATAGTCGGGAAATTGGGAAGCCAGGGAATTGGGTAATTGGGCAATGAAGACGAAGGCTCGGAACGGGCGATGAGCGAAATACAGGCGGCGTATGACGAGCTATACGTCTACACGATGGGCCGAGGAGGCTTCATTCTCCAGCATGTCGTCGATGCTCATAAGGCGCAGATGGCGACCGAGAACAGCAAGCCCATAGGCGTGGTTTTCTCTTTGGTTGGGTTGTACCTGCATCTAGAGAAAGGGTTCTCGGGCGGGCAGGTCCAACAGGTACACAAGACGCTCGGACAGCAGAAACGCCAGTGGCCGACCATTCCTCTACCAATGGGCCGGGGAGAATTGACAGCGGCAGACGTAATGGCTGTCTCCGCCGGCCCCGAACGTGACGCCGCGATCGATGCATGGTGCCGTTCTGTCTGGACGTCCTGTCAAGGCTGCCGGGAGGTCATCGTTCGATTGCTGCACGAACACGGAATCGACTAGGGTGCCCGTTGGATTTGTGATGGCTCAGCGCCGGGTAGTTCGTTCCTTGCGACGAGCCGTGCCGACAGACGCAGACATGATGGCCGTCAGCTCCGTCGATTCACAGATGAGGCGCGTCACCTCTGGTGATGCGATCAGTCCAGCGGATTCGACAAACTCCAGCCATCCCTGACTCTCGTCTGCCTCCTCAGCGACAATACTGATCTTCGACGTGAACTCGGCGTGAGAACGAGCGCGGCAGGAATACGCGATAGTTGAATGCCACCGACGTCGCAGATTTGGCCAGCTGTCGTCGAACAGTTGGCCCAGGTTCGGCGGCCGGCAATTGCCTGAGCAGCGCGCAAACATCGAGTGCAAATCGCATCGTGCGCGCCTTCAGTTCTTCGGAGATGTCGCTCATGGCGATTCCCGGCTCGCACAACTCCTGCCATCGGACGCCAATCTGCACAGTCAATTCTCACATTCCCCAATTCCCCGATTACCCACTTCCTCGATTCCCCAATTCAAAA
>JBGOTP010000010.1:0-30569 GCA_041476545.1 Vicinamibacteria bacterium
CCACGGTCGGTCGACCCGCCTGCGCCACCGCGACCGCCACCCCCGCCGAGCAGGACGACCTTGTCGCCGCGAATCTCGGTCGTGTAGCGCTTGTTGCCGTCCTTGTCGTCCCACTGGCGCGTCTGCAGGCGGCCCTCGACGTAAATCTGCTTGCCCTTCGTGAGGTACTCGGTGAGCGATTCGGCGGATTTCCCCCACAGTACGACGCGATGCCACTCGGTCTTTTCCTGCTTCTGACCGGCCTTGTCGTTCCACACGTCGGTCGTCGCCATGTTGATGGTGGCGACGGCCGCGCCACCGGGCGTATAGCGCAATTCGGCATCCCGTCCGAGGTTGCCGACCAGAATCACCTTGTTTACGCTTCCCATAGTGTTCGCATTCTACATCGTCGTCAGGGCTTCGTGACTTGCGGCAGCTGTGTCGCCGCCAGACTGGCTTCACCGCTGTTGGGGAAATTCTTCACCACGTAGTCAAACGCCTCCTTCGCCTCGTCTTTTCGGTTCAGGTCGCGCAGCGCGAGCCCTTTCTTGTAGTACGCCTGCGGGATGGCGTTGCCTCCCGGATAGTTCCGGATCGCGAGGTCGCACGCCTCGACGGCCTTGTCGTACTGCTTGTCGTTCAGGAATGAGCTGCAAATGTAGACCTGCGCGTCGTCCGCAAAGTCGGATTTGGGAACGGTTCTGAGGTACGCATTGAACCCAGCGATTGCCAGTGAATACTGGCCGTTGGCGAAGTCGAGGCGTGCAAGGTCCAGTAGTTTCTGGGGTGATTCACCAGCGGACGCGGCGGCAGACGCCGGGGCGCCTGGTATCGTGACGCTATCTGGAGTTCCGAAGTCCGGGTCGATCGCAGCCCGAAACGCGCCGAGCTGAGTGACGAGTTGACGGAGCGCCGTCATTTCCTGCGCCAGCGACCCGACGCGGACGTTGCTATCGTCCACCTTTTCGCGCAGGAAACCCACATCCCGGGTGATGGCATCGATGGTCAGCTTCTGATTGGCGAACGCCTTGTTCGTGCTACTGGCCTGCTCGTCGAATTTGGCATCGATGCGCCCAGTGCCAGCGTTGATGGTTTTGACGGCGGCATCGAGCGCATCGCTCATGGCCTTGCCGAGAGAGGCGATGAGATTCTGCAGCTGCTGCTGCTGTTCCTGCAGCATACGGATGTCGGCCATCATCTGTCTGGTCTCCTTGTCGGAGGCCGCCGCAGGAGCGTCGAGCCCCATGGCACAAACGAGCAGTAACCCGATGGCGGATATCTTGTGCTTCAACATGGCAGTCACTTCTCTTGACAGCGCTACTTGGCTGTAATCACGAAATGGGCGCGCCGGTTCTTGGCGAGCGCCGCCGCATCGTGCCCGGGGTCGAACGGAAATTCCTTGCCGTAGCTGACCGTGCGCAGACGCTCCGCGGGGACGCCCAGCGAGATGAGGTACGCGCGCGCGGCGACGGCACGCCGTTCGCCCAATGCCAGATTGTACTCGGCGGTCCCCCGTTCGTCGCAGTGGCCTTCGATCGTGACGACCCATGTGGCGTTGCGCCTCAAGACAGCTCCAGTCTCGTCGAGGGCTGCCTGGGCCTCTCGGGACAGGTCGCTGCTGTCGTACTCGAAGAACACGGGCTTGAGGGGGGAACTGCGGTTGAGATCGTCGAGCGACGCCGAGGTGATCCCCGCGTCCCGCACCGGCTCGGGCGGCACCGGCAGCGGCTCGGCGACCGGTAGTGGTTCGGCGACCGGCCGCGGCGGGGCAGGAGGACGCGCGGGCGCCGGCGTGGGCGTTACGGCCGCGACGGGCGCCGGCGTGGCCACCGGGGGAGGCGTCGGACGCAGGACGGGTTGCTCCTTGGCGCGGCACGCACCTCCAGTGAGCATGCCCAATGTCATTGCCGCGACCGCGAGCACTGCGACGGCTTTGGAAACCGCGAATCGAATCATGTCCGCTCCCTGGTCCGGTTCAACCCGGACACTGCACAACGAACCCTTCAGTCCCGCGGTCCCTGGGACCAGTTCGCCTGGCGATTGTTGCTTCCCTTCGTGATCTGTCGCAGATCCTTACCGTCGCTACCGACAGTGAAGATCTGTTCCTTGCCCGCGCGCGTGGAGGTGAAGGCCAGGTGTCTGCCGTTTGGGGCAAATGCCGGGCTCTCGTTACTGCCCTTGCCGTCCGTCAGTTGGCGGATTCTCCCGGTAGCGACCTCGAGAATCTTGATGTCCTGGCCGGGGCCTGTCCCTGCTGAGTAGGCGATCTCGTTGAACGGGGCGGGCGACCAGGTCGCCCGATCCGCCCCCTGGCCCTCGTGCGTCAACTGGCGCTGATTCAGGCCGTCGGCGCTCATCAGCCAGACCTGCGATCCGCCCGTCCGGTCGGACGTGAAGGCGATCTCCGTTCCTCCCGGGGACCAGGTCGGCGTGAGGTCCGAGAATCTGTCGTTCGTGAGGCGCTGCACGTTCGATCCGTCGCTGTTCATGATGTAGATCTGGTGCGTGCCGCTGCGGGTCGAACTGAAGGCGATCCGCGTGCCGTCGGGTGACCACACCGGCAGGACGTTTTCGCCCGCGTTCTTCGTCAACTGCAGGGGCGGCAACCCTTCAAAGATTCGCGACCTGTAGATGTCGGCCGGACCGCCCCGGTAGGATGTGTACACGATGGCCCGGCCGTCGGGGGACCACGTCGAGTGGATATTGAGCGATCGGCCGGTCGTCACCTGCGTGACATTCTCACCGTCGTAGTCCGCGTAGAAGATGTTCTTGGCCCCTCGGTTCTCGATGGTATCGATCATCCGTTCACCCGTGCGGTCCGAGTTGAACGTCAGCTTCGTGCGCGCGACGCCGCGCAATACCAGCTGCTGCATGTGAAGTTCATCGGAGATCCTGTGCGCGAACAGCCGTTTGCTCGTGACCACCCCGTCGTACTGCCTGCCAAAGGCGGACTGGCGAGTCCGCGCGTTGAAGAGGCGGACTTCGATGTGCACACATCCCTGTCCGCGCCCAGAGCACGCGGGGTCGTCAGGCTTCTCGACTTTCTGCGCGGTGCCGATGAGGATGCCGTCGACGTTGAGCTCCCGCCAGCGGTCGAAGGGCACGTCGAACATGGATTTTGCCGCCGGCACTGTTGCGACGATGTCACCGGGGATGAGTGGGAACTCGCGCTCGAATTCCAAATCGGATCGGAGGACGTTGCTGATCGTCCTGGCCGCATCCACGGTTTCGGCGTCGTTCGACAGCGCGATGAAGTCCGGCACGGCGAGCCGGGGCGCGCTCCCCGGTTGATCGCCGCTGATCACGATCTGGATTTCGTTCTGCTGCGATGGTGCCGACGGCGGCAGCTGCTGGCGTGCGCCTGGCGTCGCTATCAGCGTCGCAGCTGACACGAACACCGCGCCGCATCGGAGTCCCGCCGCAGAAGATATGCGCATCATCTTGCTTTGTATTGGAAGGTGAGGTGAACCGGGAGCGTGGGGCTGGGAAACTCCGCTGGCAGCATCGGAAGCTGGCGCGTGCCCTCCATCGCTCGTAGTGCGGCAATGTCGAGTGTGGGATATCCGCTTGATCTTTCCACGGTCGTATCGGCAATCATTCCGTCTCTACGAATCGTGAACTTAATCACGACCTCGCTAGCCGTTTCGGCCCTCGGATCCCAGTTCTGGCGGATCCGCTGGATCATGGTTTCGAGGTAACCCGGGCAACAGAACGTGACATCTAGCTTCACGCCGCTTGTCCCGAGACCACCGCTTGTCGAGAGTCCGAATCCCTGTCCTCGAACGTTCGTTTCCACCGGCGTACTGCCGGCGACGGTCTCTGCGCCTTGCGTCGGTATCTTCCCTCGCGCGTCGTCCGGCGCCTGCTTCACTGCCGGCGTTGGCGCGGTCTTCGCCGTCGTTTTCCCCGGCAAGGGAACGGTCATCTCCGGCGCCTTTGCGGCTGGCGGTGTGACCGGCGCTGGGTGCTTTGGATCGGACGGTGTTACCGTCTGGATCGGGCGCCCACCCATCGGGTTGACGCCGCCCGTCTGCACCCCAGGCTCGCCCCCGCCGAGCGTGATGGTCATCACCGCGCGGGGATGCACCTCGCGACGCGACAGCCACTGGCTGGAACCCAAGATCACCACGGCGGCGATCCCGGCATGGAACAGCACCGAGATGGTGGCCATGCGCTGAAGCCCGGGAGCCTCTCGCATCCGATCGCGGAGCACATCGGTCACGTCCATTCAGTGCGCACCTGCATCCTTCGACCTTATCACCCCTTCCTACTCATCGGGCGGTGTCGAGACGAGGCTCATCACGGTGACGCCGGCGGCCTTCAGCCGATCGATCACTTGCATCAACTCCTGCAGTTGCACGCCGCGGTCTCCTCTGAGGAGGACTTCCTTTCTGAGGCGTCCTTCCATCTTCTGGCGGACGCGCTCCTGAAACACGTCGGCCTTGAGCGGCTCTTTTTCAAGGAACAGAATGTGGTTCTGCCGGAAGGCAATTGGGACGGTGACGTTCACGCGGTCGCCTTCGACCGGGCTGGCTCGACGCGAGACGGGCAGCCGGACATCAGTCGCTTGCTGAATCATCGGCGCCGTGACCATGAAGATGATGAGCAGGACGAGCATGACGTCCACGAGGGGCACGACATTGATTTCGGAGAGGGTGGTCGACACCCGTCTTCCGCGCCCGAGACGACTGGCCCCGCCGGCGGTCGCAGCTTGAACTTTGGGCATTACGTGAAGTTTCTTTCAGCGATGTTCAAAAACTCCATGGCAAAGTCGTCCATTTGCGAGGCGAAGTCCTTTACGCGCTGTGTCAGATGGTTGTAGAACCCCACAGCGGGAATGGCGGCGAGCAGTCCCGCAGCGGTCGTGACCAGTGCCTCGGCAATCCCGGGGGCGACCACGCCGAGACTGGTGGAACCGCTTGCGCCAATTTGTCCGAACGTAATCAGAATCCCGACGACAGTGCCGAGCAAACCGATAAAAGGCGTGATGCTCGCCGTCGTGGCCAGGAGAGGGAGGCGATGCTCCAGCTTGTTCACCTCGACCACTGACGCCCGCAGCAAGGCCCGATCGACCGCGGGCAGACTCTTGAGGGTTGGACGTGGAGCGACGGCTTTTGGATTGTCCGCGCCCTCAGACTCCATGGAGGGCGTGGTGTTCTGGCGGAGCTGAGCCGTGAGTTCCGTGTAGCCCGCCTGAAACAACCCCACGAGTGGGCTCTCCTCGAGCGAACGGCAGACGGCCTGCACTTCAGAGAATTTGCTGCTGCGGCGGAACACATCCAGGAAGAGGGCGGACTGGCCCTCTGACCGCCGGAACGTCCACCACTTGTAGAGGAAGACGCTCCAGGAGGCGATCGAGAACAGGGCCAGGATGATGAGAACGCCCTTGCCCGCCCATGTGGATTTGGCCAGGGCCTCAACGATGGAAAACGCGGAGGTGTTGGGCACGGTCCCGCCTTCTCCCTGAAGCATCAGGGCGAGGAGCGAGCTTCCAGGCGTGTGCAAACGACGACCTCCGGGACTATTCTGCTTTGCGCCGCTGGGACAGCGCCACCCAGGATTGGCCCCGAGTGAACGGGAGCCGGAATCTAGGATGGGCGGAACTCTATCAGTTTGTGCAAACGGCTGTCAACCCTATGGTATGATTGAACTTCTCGCCTTTTCCAGATGCTTCGCTTCCTCAGCATCAAGCGCCTCGCGGTCATCGACGCCGTGGAGGTCGAATTCGATCGCGGGCTGAACGTACTCACCGGTGAGACCGGGGCCGGTAAATCCATCCTCGTCGAAGCGGTCGGTCTGCTGCTCGGCGGCCGCGCCTCGGCCGATCTGGTCCGCACCGGGGAGGACACGGCCACCATCGAAGCGATCTTCGAGAGCGGGGGAGAGGACATTCACGTCCGCCGCGAGATTACCGCGCAAGGTCGAAGCCGGGCCTTCATCAATGGCGCGCTTGCAACGGCGGGAGCGCTCAAGGACCTCTCCGCTCGACTGATCGAATTGCACGGTCAACACGAGCATCACACGCTGCTCGATCCGGCCACCCACCTGGCCGTCCTCGATACGTTCGGCGAACTGGACTCGCTTGCCGGTCCGACGGCGACGGCGTTCGACGCCATGCGCGCGTCGGCCGACGAATTGAGACGCGTGCGGAACGCGGTGGCCGATCGCGGCGCCCGCGCGGAGCTGGTTTCGTTTCAGCTCGGCGAACTGGACAGGGCCGCGGTGAAGCCCGGGGAAGACGAGGCGCTCGCCGCAACCCGACACGTGCTGGCGAGCGCCGAACGGGTTGAGCGTCTGTGTGCGGAGAGCTACGCATCCCTCTACGAAAACGACGGAGCGATTTTGGCGGCGCTCGTGGGCGTCTGGCGGCGCGTGGCCGACCTCGCCGCGCTCGATCCGGCGTTTCAGTCGTACCTGGACGCACGTGACGGGATCAAGTCGCAACTCGAGGATCTGGCGTTGTTCCTGAGGCGGTATGGCGACGGCATCGACGCATCGCCCGCGCGCCTGCACGAAGTGGAGGAACGGTTGGCGCTGCTCGATCGGTTGAAGCGAAAGTACGGTCCCGCGTTGGCTGACGTGGTTGCGAAGCGGGACGCGCTTGGTCGGGAACTGTCGGATCTCGAACAGGGCGACGTGCGGGTGTCGGAGCTGGAGCGGCAGCAGGCGGCGTTGCGTGAGGCGTATCTCGGCGCGGCGAGGACGCTCGGCGCGGCCCGACGCCGCGTCGCGGGGGAATTCGCGCGCAAGCTCGAGATCCTGCTGGGAGAACTCGCGATGGAGCGCACGCGGTTCGACGTCGTGTTTGCCCCCGCGCCGGAAGAGGAAGCCTGGACGGCGCAGGGCATCGATCAGGTGGAGTTCTATGTGTCGCCGAATCCCGGAGAAGCGATCCGCCCACTGGCCCGCATCGTGTCTGGAGGTGAGCTGTCCCGCATCATGCTGGCGATTAAGACGCTGACGGCGACGTCTCGGCATGATTTCCATGAAGGCGGC
Source organism: Vicinamibacteria bacterium (assembly GCA_041476545.1). Taxonomy (GTDB): domain Bacteria; phylum Acidobacteriota; class Vicinamibacteria; order Vicinamibacterales; family CAVVIG01; genus JBGOTP01. Next base: position 6,976 of record JBGOTP010000010.1, read on the forward strand.
GAACGGCAGCCTGGCGGCGGCCTGCCGGGTCTCATCTTCGACGAAGTGGATGCCGGCATCGGTGGGCGGGTGGCTGATGTGGTCGGGCGCAAGCTCCAGGCGCTCGGCTCGTCCTTTCAAGTGCTCTGTATCACGCACCTTTCCCAGATTGCCGCATACGCCGATACGCATTTTCGGATAGAAAAGCGCGTGGACCATGGCCGGACCCTGACCTCGGTCGAGCGACTGAAAGAGAGCGCCCGGGTTGAAGAGTTGGGTCGTATGCTTGGTGGGGCGGCGGTGACCGAGGCTGTTCGGGCATCCGCCCGCGAAATGCTTGCCCTAGCGAAAGCGAAAGGCGAAAGGCGAAAGGTATAGATTTGTCGAGGAAATACCTCATCGAGACGTTCGGTTGCCAGATGAACGTTCACGATTCCGAGCGCATGGCGGGGCTGCTGGAGCAGGCGGGCTTCGAGGCTGCGGAGACGGCGGCAGACGCCGACGTCGTGGTCATCAATACCTGCAGCGTCCGCGAACGTGCCGAAGAGAAGCTGTATACGCGCCTCGGCGAGCTGCGCGTGATGGCGGCGGAGTCGGGGCACGATCCCATCGTGGCCGTGGCGGGGTGTGTCGCGCAGCAGGAGGGCCCTGCGATCTTCAAGCGGTCACCGGGCGTCGCCGACATTGTCGTGGGCACGCAGGCCATCCGCCGATTGCCCATGCTGGTCGAGCAGGCTTCGGGCGGGCGTTCAACATCCGGGTCGAGCAGTGTCATCGATCTTGATCCGCACGACGATGTGACGTTTCCCTTGGGGGTCACGCGGCGCGGCGACCCCGTGAAGGCGTACGTCACCATCATCGAGGGCTGCAACGAGTTCTGCAGTTTCTGCGTCGTGCCGTACACGCGAGGACACGAGCGGATGCGTCCCAAGGCTGACATCCTGGGGGAGGTTCGCGAGGCCGCCGCGCAGGGGCGGCGGGAAGTGCACCTGCTCGGTCAGATCGTCAACCACTACGTGGCTCCCGACGACGGGTTGTGCGATTTCACGGGCCTGCTCGAGGAGATTCACGAGGTCCCAGGGGTTGAGCGCATCCGATTCGCGAGTCCGCATCCGCGGCACTTCTCAGTGCGCTTCCTCGAGACCATGCGTGACCTGCCGAAGATTTGCCGCCACCTGCACCTTCCCGTGCAGTCGGGGTCGACGCGCGTGCTCGCGGCCATGCGCCGCCGATATACGCGGGAGAGTTACCTGTCGCTTGTGGACCGCATCCGGGCCTTGCTCCCTGACGTGGCGCTCTCGACTGATATGATCATCGGGTTTCCTGGAGAAACGGACGCGGACTTTCACGACACCTTGTCCCTGACGTCTCTGGTGCGGTATCACAGCATGTTCTCGTTCAAGTACTCACCCCGGCCCAATACACTGGCCGAGCAGCGGATGGCCGATGACGTCCGCGACGCGGTCAAGACGGAACGGATCGTGGCGCTCCAGGCCGTTCAGCGTTCCGTGCAGACCGAGCTCAACGACGACCTGGTCGGCCGGAACGTCGTCGTGCTCATCGACGCGGCGAGCCGCCGCCGCGAGACTGAGCTGTCGGGTCGGACGAGTCAGAATGTTGTGGTCAATCTCCCGGGACCGGCCGCGTGGATTGGCCGGACCGTGACGGTTCGAGTGGAGCGCGCAGGTCCGCACAGCGTCTGGGGGACGGCTGGCGACGGAGGCCGCGTCAGCGCGGACGAGGGGTAAGCCATGCAGATCGAAATGAGCATCAAGGGGATGATCGTCGACCCCGTGACCAGTACGCCGATCGTCATCCTCCGGGACAAAGACGGCCGGCGAGTCCTGCCCATCTGGGTCGGGATCTTCGAGGCGAACGCCATCGCGCAGCAGATTGAAAACGTCTCCCCGGCGCGGCCGATGACCCACGATCTCCTCCGAAATGTCATCCGGGGCCTCCATGCGTCGGTCGAGAAGATTGTGGTGTGCGATCTCCAGGAGAACACGTTCTACGCCCTCATCTACCTCTCGCTCGGCGGCGTCACCGTGGCCATTGACGCCCGTCCGAGCGACGCGATCGCGCTTGCGCTGCGCACTCGTGCGCCGATCTTCGTCGAGGACTCGGTGATTGACCATGCCGAGACCGTTGACGTCGGATCCGAGAAGAACGCCACCGACCGCCTACAGAAATGGCTTGAGAGCCTGGACCCTGACGACCTCGGCAAGTACAAGATGTGACCGCCGAAAGTTGTCGACTCTCCGCTACCGATCCCTGTTACAATTCCGTCCGATCCGCAACATCTGAATGATCGTCGCTATTGCCAACCAGAAGGGCGGCGTGGGGAAGACCACGACAGCCATTAATCTTGCGGCCGCCCTCGCCCTTCGCGGCAAGCGCACGCTGCTGATTGACCTGGACCCGCAGGCCAACAGCACGATGTCGTTTCTCGAGATGTCCGAGATCACGCGCAGCGTGTACGACGCCATCGCCGATCCCGGGGTCGAGCTCCGGGATGTACTGCTGCCGTCCTCCGTCGAGAATCTCTGGATCGCCCCCTCGCGGATCTCGCTTGCCAAGCTCGAAGCCAAGCTGATTGGGGAGATGGACGCGCATTTCCGTCTCAAAGACAAGCTCGAGCCGCTGCTCAAGGACTTCCCGCAGGTCGTCATCGACTGTCCGCCGACCCTGGGCCTCCTGACCGTCAACGCCTTGGTGGCGGCCACGCATCTCCTCATTCCGATTCAGTCGTCGTATTTCGCTCTGGAAGGCACAGACGACCTGCTCGAGACAATCGAGAAAGTGCGCGCGCGCCCCAATCCTGCGCTTCGGATTCTTGGCGTCGTCATCACGATGCACGACAAGCGGACGGCGCTGGCCCGTGACATTCGCGCGCAGATCCAGAAAGTGTTCGGCGGGAAGGTCTTCAAGACCGTGATTACCAAGAGCGTGCGGCTCGAGGAGAGCCCCGCGTACAAGGAATCGATCTTCACGTTTGCACCGGAATCGACGGGGGCGACCGAATATTACCGGCTGTGTGAGGAGGTGATCGATCGTGCCTAGACGAGGACTGCCAGACTTTGTATCCATGAGGCACGACGAGCACTACGTGGAAGCGTTGGCCGCGTCGGCCGGGACGCCGGTCGGGCGCATGGTGGCAATCGACCTCATCGATCCCAATCCCAACCAGCCGCGCCAGGTAATGGGCGATCTCTCCGAGCTCATCGCGTCCATCAGCGAAAAGGGGGTCATTGAGCCCCTGGTGGTCCGGCAGCGGAACGACCGATTCCAGATTATCGCCGGCGAGCGACGGTATCAGGCGTCGGTGCAGGCCGGGCTGCGCGAGCTCCCGGTCGTCATCCGCGAAGTTGACGACACGGAAGTCATCGAGATCGCGCTCATCGAGAATCTGCAGCGCAAGGACCTGACCCCATTCGAAGAAGCGGAAGCGCTCCACGGGCTGGCGGAGCAGTGCGCGTACACCCACGAGGATCTGGCGCGCCGCCTCGGGAAATCCCGAACGTCCATTACGGAATCGCTGAGCCTCATTGCCATGCCGGATGCCGTCAGGAAACTGTGTCGGCTGGCCGACATTTCCGCTAAGTCGCTGCTCTTGCAGATTGTTAGGCAGGATACGTCTGAGAAAATGACGGCACTGGTCGAGAAGATCGCGGGTCAGGGCGGGGCGACACGTCAGCAACTGCGGGACGCCGTGGCGCGGCCCAAAGCCGGGCGCCCCAAGCACTACACGTTCGCCTACAAGGCGCCCACGAAACTCTTCAAGATGAAACTGAGCTTCGCGAAGAGTCGCGTGAATCGCGAAGACGTCATCGACGCCCTGGAAGCGATCCTGCGGGAATTGCGGAAATCCAAGTAGCCGGCGCGGCTAGACTAGAGCGTTTTTCCGTCCCTGGTACTTGGTCGGATTCGTCCCGATCCCCGTGCGGCACACGGGACGAAGGACGGACCACGGACCATGGACCAAGGCCAAAGTGCCAAGGACGACGCGCGACACCGAACTGAAAATTGCTCTGGCCCTTCAGGATTCGCCCCGTACTAACCCGGCCGTTCCAGTCACGCGGGATGCACCCTGCGCGGACCGTCCGCCGTCCGCGACATCAAAAGGACATGACCCCAGGGACCAGAGGGCCGGGGACGGCCGCCAGGAATCAAGTGCGCAAGGGCCGTGTGCGGGGAACCGAAGGGACTGAGCGAGGGCCGGTTTCAGGAGGCGATTGCGCAGAGTCCCATAATGTATGTTATGTTAACCTAACGTTGTGTCGGTCCGCTCACGTTTGAAGTGGGCTGGCCGCGACGAGCGCGGGACCTACGCCGTCCAGTTGAGCGCTTCGAACCGCGCGTCTGGCTGAGTCGCCTCAAGTGGCCGGTGCGCCGGATGCCGCTCGACCTCCTTGTCATTCCCGTTGTACATCGCGACAAAAAAGGACACGGCGGTGGCGCCACCCAGGTCCGCCAGCGGCAGCGCAACCTCGAGAACGGTGCCGGCGGCCACGACGGCAGATGCCGGTCCCCGCTTCACCCACCGTGGCGTCTCCTCAGGCCGGTGATCCCAGAAGACCCCGGTTAGCCGTCCACTTGTCTCGCGGACCGAGAAACGGACGCCCTCAGGCGTGAGGAATTTGAACGACGCTTCATAGCCGGCCGCCAGGAGCTCCCGCACCGGGCGCGTGCCATCCAGGCGAATATAGAGGCGTTCGGCATCGAAGCCGTATCGCACCAGCGTCACGAGTGGCGCATGGCGCTCGGTCTGGTGCATGGCGCCGACGACCTCGCGGACCTCAACGCACCCCGCTCCAAGCCACTCGAAGTAGCTCGTATCCTCCCCGTCGATGGTCGGTGCCAGCCGCGCCGTGGGCGGCGTATGGCACAACGAGGTCGTGCCCGCGGAAATGTTGCTGACGAACAGCTCGTCGGGGACCGGCTTCTGCAAGAGCCGATAGGCGTTTCGCAGGTGACGCCTGAAGAGATCGTCAAACTCGAGGTCGTGCTCGGATGAATGGTCGTCACCGTACCACCAGAACCAGTCGCTGCCCTCGGCAATCAGGACTTCGTCGCGTGCCCGGGCGAGCGCGGCGGGCTCAACACCGGCGCTGCTCGTATCGAGCGCCTCACGTGCGTCGGCGAGCTGGCTCCATCCGCGCTGGTCGTCCTGGTGGCCGATCCAGATGTAGAAGTTCGCGTCGATCCACGAGCCCGGAAAGATCCCGGACAGCTGCGGGCCTCCTCCCTGACATGCCTCCGCCATCGTCACCGTCCGAATCTCGGGGTGGCGGGACAGGCGCTCATAGAGTGCGCGGAGGAAGGGCCGACCGCCGCCGGCGAAATGCTCCCAGGCATTCTCCCCGTCGAGGACGATCGGGATCACGGCCTCTCCCCCGCCGGTCCGGGCGGCATAGCGCCGGCCGGCTTCGGCCAGACGTCCGACGAAATCGTCCGCGGCGGCGTCCGCCGGCCAACCCGCATAGACAAATCCGATCAGATCCGAAAGCGTATGATCGCGGAAGGCACAGGCGACGCGGGCGTCTCCGACCGCCACCGTGTACGGTCTGTACAGACGGTCGGGCTGATTCGGGAACCCGCTGCTATCCCGGCCAAAGGCGGTGTTGAGCGTGCGCGCCAGCACCTCCTCGTCGGTCGCCATCCATTGGAAACCGGCCTGAGCGACGAGCGGCACCATCGCATCGGAAACCGAGCCCTCCGACGGCCACAGCCCGACCGGTCGCGCCCCAAACAGCCGTTCGTGACAGTCGGCGGCTCTCGTGAGCTGCTCGACGGCGTCCTCCGGGTGCATGAATCGCCGACGCGGCAACCGGGACTCAGGGTGCGTCCGCTTGTACACGTCCGTATCGCAGAGCAGCGGCAGAATCGGATGGTAAAACGGGGATGTCGAGATTTCGATCTGCTGTCGCCCCGCCGCTTCACGGTAGGCGGGGATCACCGCGTTCAGCAACTCGAGTTCAACCGATCGCAGCAGTATCTTGTCGGCCTCGCTGAAGTTGCGCTGCTTGGCCACCAGTGCCCGCACACGATCGTCGGCGTCGAGGTACAACGGATCGATCCAGGCGAGCTTCTGCCAGACTTGGAGGTCGCGCAGGTCGTCCAAACCGAAGCGGCGCGCCGCCTTCTTTGCGTCGGCTGCGGTTGCGATCGCGCCTCGCCGGGAAAAGAGTTCGGCGTACCGCGGGTAAATCTCGATCATCCGCTGCCGCTGGGCATGGAAGAAATTCTGCACGATGAACGCCGCGTCCTGCTCGCTCAGGTTCTCCGCCGGTGTCAGGCCGAGGTCCAGGTAGCGGTCGTGCGCCCGATCTTCCGCAAACGCTTCTAGCTGAATCAGGAGGGACGGCACCAGATTGAAGGTCATCCGCACGTCCGGAAACTCGCGGAGCAGCGCCACCATCCCGTAGTAGTCCTTGAGCGCGTGCAAACGCACCCACGGCAGAATGTGTTCATGCGTGACGAGATCTTCGTAGTAGGGCTGGTGCATGTGCCAGAGCAAGGCGACGCGTGTCATGGTGGTAGTCTTAGTCTAGCCAACAGAACGCCGTCCGTAGGCGGGAGATCGCGCGTGGACATTTACGGTATTTCACGGTTCCGACAGGTTTTCTGCCTCAGGCGGACCGTGTAGTGTTCAAGATCCTCGACCGCTACATCCTTCGTCAAATCGTCCTGCCCTTTGTCCTGGTGCTCGTCGTGCTCACGTTTGCCCTCGAAATTCCCGCGATTCTCCGCAACGGCGAAGACCTCGTGGCGAAGGGTGTCGAGTGGTCCATCATCGCGCGCATCTTCATGACGCTGCTGCCCAGCCAACTCAGTCTGACGATTCCGATGTCGCTCCTGATCGGGATTCTCATCGGGTTTGGCCAGCTGTCGGCGGATCGCGAGTTCGTGGCGCTGCAGGCGTGCGGGGTCAGCCTGATGCGGCTGTTCCGGCCGCTCGCCTTCATCGCCATCTTCGCGACGGCGTTCTCGGCGTACGAAACGGTCGTCGCGCTGCCAGATGCGAATCAGACGTTCCGGGAAATCACCTACAACGTCATGGCGTCTCGGGTTGAGCGGGACATCAAGCCCGGGGTCTTCTTCGAAGACTTTCCGAACCTGGTCATCTTCGTCCGCGATTTGCCGCCCGACGGCGGATGGCGCGACGTGTTCCTGGCTGACCGGACCAGGCCCGCCGAAACCACGGTCTACTTTGCGCGGGAGGGCCGCATTCGACTGGACCGCGAGCAGCGGCTCGTGCAGTTGGAACTGCTCGAGGCCACCTCGCACACGACATACGTGGGCGTGCCCGAGAAGCACAGCGAGAATGCGTTTGCCAGCACCGTCATCACGCTCGATCCGAAGATGGTGTTCAAGGATCCGCCGGCAAAGGGCGCCCCGGAAAAGACGTTCGCGGAGCTCCGCGCGACCATCGCCGAATTGGCCGCCCAGGGGGATCCCGGCTATCTGGCGCGGCTGATGTACCAGCAGAAGATCGCGCTGCCGATGACGTGTCCGATTCTCGCGCTCATCGGCCTGGCGCTCGGCGCGAGCACGCGCAAGGATGGCAAACTGGCGAGCTTCGTGCTCGGTTTTGTCGTCATCTTCTTCTACTACCTCCTGCTGTATTCCTTCCGCGCCGTGGCTCTGGGTGGACGGTTCAGTCCGGAATGGGCGCCGTGGGTGCCCAATATCATCATGGGCGCCGCCAGTGTGCTGTTGCTGGCCCGCCGCGAGCGGCTGGCGGACCAGCCCATTCGTCTCAATTTGCCGGCATTCGGGAGACGCAACGAAGGTGCGACGGCCACACTGTCACATCCGGTGCCGCGTCGCCGCATCGTCCTCATACCCCGCGTGTCACAGCTGAATCTCCCGGCGCTGAGGCTGCTCGATCGGTACGTTGCGAAGGAGTACTGGCGCGTCGTATCCGTTGCTGTCCTCTCGCTGCTCGGAATCTTCTACGTATCGACACTCATCGACCTTGCCGAGAAGATGCTGAAGGGACAAGCGCCCGTCGGCGTCGTGCTGCGCTTCTTCTACTTTCAGACTCCCCAGTTCGTGTTCTGGGTGCTCCCGATGGCCGTGCTCGTGGCCACGCTCGTTACGATGGCGGTCATGACGAAGAACAGCGAACTCATCATCATGCGCGCATGCGGCGTCAGCCTGTATCGCACGACCGCGCCACTGCTGGTCTTGGCGCTCGGCGCTTCGGCGGTGCTCTTTGCGCTACAGGAACGCGTGCTGCCCCGTGCGAACCGGGAAGCGGATCGCCTCAATCGCATCATTCGCGGCTTTGAACCACAGATGTCCCCGTTCAACCAGCGCTGGATCATCGGGCGGAACGGGTCCATCTTCAACTACGATACCTTCGACTCGACCGCGAGCCGCTTTCTGCACCTCCGGACCTACGAGGTCGCGCCGGACTCCTGGCGGCTCGGCGCGATGACCTACGCGGCCGATGCGACTCTCGTGCGGCGAAGCGCTGATGATCCGACTGTCTCACTCTGGGCGGGCCATCAGGGATGGGTCCGGCGGTTCTCTGCCGGGTCGCCGAAGGCGGGCACTCACCTGCTGGAGTACGAGCCATTCACGGAGCGCCAGTTGACGCTGGAGTCTCCCGAGTATTTCTCGAGCCGCCCGCGTGATACGGATCAGATGACGTACGACCAGATGCTGACGTTCAATGAACTGAGGAGCTACATCGACCAGCTGCGGGCCAGCGGCGCCAATGTGGTGCCCTATGTGGTGGCACTACAGCGAAAGATTGCGTTCCCGCTCGTCACCGTGCTGATGACGGTCCTGGCGGTGCCCTTTGGCGTGAGCGGGGGCCGCCGCGGCGCGCTCTATGGCGTTGGGATCGGTCTCGTGCTGGCTCTCGGTTACTTCGTCACGATGAGTGTGTTCGGAGCGTTCGGCGCCGGCGGGATTCTTCCACCGGCGCTGGCCGCGTGGGCGGCGAATCTGCTGTTCGGCGCGGCCGCGGTCTATATGATTCTCACCGTGCGAACATGACGCGGGCCGGCCTTTCAGGCCCGGCGTACAGGCGGACCTGAAGGTCCGTCCCGCCCTGGAAGGTCCGCCCTACCGCTGCAGGACGACATCGGAAATCCAGATATCACCCGATGCTCCCGGGTTCGTGTTGGTCGTGTCGACAACAAACAGCACATGGGACATGTCCGCCAGCGGCGGCGTCCGGCGATCCGCCACGATGTCAATAGGTGTCAAATCGTCAAAGTAGACGGTTCGAGTCTGTGCCGTGGCGTCAACGTAGACTGACCGCTGCCATCGCTCGTAGGCGCCGCCGGGCCGTGACGTGCGGAGCTGGACGGAGATTCGCATCGGACGGTCGGCTCGAACGGTAAACGTGACGCGATCGTACGGGGTGACGTACTGTGGGCAGAACACCAGCAGCCCGACGTTGCTTCCCCGTGACTCGTCGCTCGTCAGCTGATAGTGCAGGTTCAGCTCGCTTCGATCGGGGTGTCCCTGTCCCGGCACCACACGCATCACTCCAACGGACGAGGGCTCCTCCTCGACACGCCACGCTCCCGGACTCTGTCCATCGAATAGTGGCAGTGCCGCAACCGCCGGCGGGTGTTCGGGAGCACGCGCGGAGGAATGGGCCGCGGTTACGGGTCGTACGTAGATGGGGTTGCTCACAATCCACGGGGGGAGATCTCGTCGTCCCGATGCGTAAATCTCGACGCGATAGACCGCCGGACCCTCTGGTGCATGGACAGTGAACGAGGACTCGTGATGTCCCGTCTCGAGAATCTGATCACCACGCCACACCGTCGCGGTGAACGTCGGTGGAGCGTTGCTGCGCACATGGAGCGTGACGGGACCGTCCGCGCCCAGCTCGTCGCCCTGCTGAGCGGTCCCTGAGAGATTCGAGGCGCTGAACTCGAAGGAGGGTCGCGCAGCGAAGCCGTCGACCGTCGTGTAGACATGGCCGGAGCGCAGGCCATCCACGATCGCGACGCCGTCCGCCGTGGCATCACCCGACAGGGGATGCGCCGGTCGGACATGAACCGAGAGCATGCGAAAGGAAGACTGGTAACTGGGAATCGGGAGGATGCCGATCTGCGAATGAGCATCGGTACCGGCCACCGCCACCACGCGCCGGTTCCGCGTGAGCATCTCCCAACGCTTCATCAGCTCCGACGTGTCGCTCAGGAGACTGGTGATCGCTTCGGGCGGCCTGAACGGATAGGCTCCAAGCGCTTCGAGCAGACGCAGCTTCGACCGCAATCCGCCGCGCGTCGCCTGCACGCGCCAGCTCGTATCGGGATTGATGACCTCGATGCCGTCGAACGGCGCGGACCAGGCCTCCCACTGCAGGGCGCGTTTGGGTGAGTCGGGATGCGCGGCAATGCCGAATCCGCCGAGCCGCGCCACATCGTCGACGACGTCGCGCGGTTCGCCGCGGAGCGGATAGGGGGCGGCCGGAAGGCCGATGGCGACGTAGTGACCGCCGGTTGTGCTGATCTCGACACCGTCGAGACAGAGCACGCCCTCATGATACATGGGGGGATCTGGTGGCCGTGTCGCATCGCCGTGATCGGTGAAGACGACAAACCTCAGCCCCGCGCGGGCAGCGTCGAGCGCCACGTCGGCCGGTGCACCGCGGCCGTCGGACCGGTTTGTGTGAATGTGAAGAACGCCCGAAACGGTACCGTCGTCCTGGACTGGCAGTTTCAGGCGAGCCGGTGGCAGGGTGAAAGCGAGGCATACGCCGACGGCGGCCGCGAGCGCCGCCGTCGCCAACAGAGCACGCTTCACGGTGGGGCCTATAACTTGGCTTCTGAGCGCAGCACCGCTGCCTTATCGATCCGCTCCCACGTGAACTCGGGCTCGGTTCGCCCGAAATGTCCGAACGCCGCGGTCTTCTTGTAGATGGGTCGCCGGAGATTCAACTCGTCGATGATGCCGCGGGGCGTCAGCTTGAAGTGCGCTCTCACCAGTTCGGTGATACGTTCCTCGGGAACCCGACCGGTCCCCTCGGTGTGCACCATCACGGAGACGGGATCGGCCACGCCGATGGCATACGCGAGCTGGACGAGCGCGCGGTCGGCGATGCCGGCAGCGACGACGTTCTTCGCAATGTAGCGCGCCATGTAGCAGGCCGACCGATCGACTTTCGTCGGGTCCTTTCCCGAGAACGCCCCGCCGCCATGCGGGGCCGCGCCGCCGTACGTATCGACGATGATCTTGCGTCCAGTGACGCCGGCGTCCCCGTGCGGACCTCCGACGACGAACCGCCCTGTCGGGTTGACGTACACCTTGGTCTGCTCGTCCATCAACGCCGCGGGGATGACGCAGTTGATGATCTTCTCGATGATGTCGGCCCGCATCTTCTCGTTCGTGACGTCCGGACTGTGCTGACTGGAGACGACCACGGCGTCGACGCGGAGCGGTGTCGTGCCGTCGTATTCCACGGTGACCTGCGACTTGCCATCGGGTCGCAGGTAATCGAGCACGCCCTCGCGACGCATGGACGACAGCCCTCTCACGAGCTTGTGCGCCAGCATGATGGGCAGCGGCATCAGCTCGTCCGTCTCCTTGCACGCGTAGCCGAACATCAGACCCTGATCCCCGGCCCCACCCGTGTCGACGCCCATCGCGATGTCGGGAGACTGACTGTGAATCGCCGAAATGACCGCGCACGTTTCGGCGTCGAACCCATACTTGCCGCGCGTGTACCCGACATCGGTGATGGCCCGGCGGACCACTTCCTGGTAGTCGATGACGGCCCGCGTGGTGATTTCGCCGGCGATGAACGCGATCCCTGTGGTGACCAGCGTCTCGCAGGCCACGCGGCTCATCGGGTCCTGGGCCAGGAGGGCGTCGAGAATGGAATCCGAGATTTGATCGGCAATCTTGTCGGGGTGTCCTTCGGTGACAGACTCGGACGTGAAGAGATGCCGTCCACTACGGCTCATGCAGGGCTCCTCGAAAGGGCTGGTGTCCGGCTGAAAGCGGACGCCACGCAGTGAGAAAAACAGAGTGAAAAACGCTTAAGTCTATCAGATCAGCGACGAGGGTGGAACCGGTCGTAGACCGCGCGCAGGCGGGTTTCGAGCACATGTGTGTAGATCTGCGTCGTCGAGAGATCGGCATGGCCCAGCATCGTCTGAATCGCGCGCAGGTCCGCCCCGCGATCGAGCAGGTGCGTCGCGAACGAGTGGCGCAGGACGTGTGGACTGATCGAACCGGGAAGACCGGCCCGCTGGCCGTACGCCTTGAGAATCTTCCAGAACCCGACGCGACTGAGCGGGCGGCCGCGCGCATTCAGGAACAGTCGCGGTGATGTCCCGCGGCCGCTCGTGAGGATCTGCGGCCGCCCCTCGCGCTGGTAGCGACGGACCCAATCCGTGGCTTCGTCACCGATGGGGATCAGTCGCTCCTTGTTGCCTTTGCCGACGCAGGTCACGTAGTGTGCGTCGAGGTGGAGATCGGCCGATCGCAGTCCGACGAGCTCCGAGACGCGCATGCCGGTCGCGTAGAGCACTTCGATCATCGCGCGGTCGCGCAGTCCGCGCGGCGTGGCGACGTCCGCGGCGGCGATAAGGGCGTCCACCTGATCCATCGAGAGGAACTTTGGCAACGCCGGCCAGGCGCGAGGAGGCCGCAGGTCTTCAGCGGGACTACGGCTGAGTTGCCGATCGACCACAAGATACTTATAGAAGCCGCGGATGGTCGCCACGGCACGCCCGACCGAGCGCGGCGCGAGGCCGCGCGTCATCTGCTGCCGGACGAACGCTTCGAGCGCAGCCCGATCCAGCGCCTCGGGTCTCGAGTGCCTGGCGGCCGCGAAAGCGGCCAGGGCGCGAAGGTCGCGGGCATAGCTGTCGAGCGTGTGGTCGGCGAGCCGTCGCTCGACGCGCAGATGATCGAGGTAGGAGTCGATGATGGACTATGCTACCATCCGCGCGGTTTCCTGAGGTCGTTCCAAGCATGCCCGTTCGTTCGAAATGGCAGTCTCTTCCCACCGAGGCGATTAACCCCTCAACGCTCGCGATCGACAAGCTCTCCCCCGCCGACATCGTCGACGGGATGCTGAACGAGGATCGCAAGATGCTCGCCGCCGTTCAGCGCGAGAAGGAGCGGATCGCCGTGGGCATCGACATCATCACGCAGGCGCTGCGCAAGAGCGGCCGGATTATCTTCGTCGGCGCAGGGACGAGCGGGCGCCTCGGAGTGGTCGAGGCGGCGGAGATGCCGCCGACCTTCGGCACGAGTCCGGATCTCGTCCAGGCGATTATCGCCGGCGGGAAGGATTCGCTGGTGCGCGCCAAGGAAGGCGTCGAGGACAACTACGAAGAAGGCGCACGGTCGGTCAACCGGCTCAGGCCGACGAAGACCGACGTGGTCATCGGCGTCTCGGCCAGTGGCATGACACCGTTTGTGCGGGGCGCGCTGACCCGGGCGCGCCGGGCCGCGTCGAAGACCATTTTCGTCACCTGCGACCCGCGCACCGAGCTGCAGACGTTCGTCGACGTCACGATTGCCCCGGCCGTCGGACCGGAGGTGATTGCCGGTTCCACACGGCTCAAGGCGGGCACGGCCACGAAGATCGTGCTCAACATGCTGACGACGGCGGCGATGATCCGCATCGGCAAGACCTACGGCAACCTGATGGTCGACGTGCAGATGGGGTCCGAGAAGCTGCGCGATCGCGCGCGCCGCATCATCACGATTGTCACGGGGCTGGAGTACGACGAGGCCGACACGCTGCTGCGCCGTGCGCACTGGAACGTCAAGGCCGCCATCGTCATGCAGAAGTCCGGGCTCACCTACGCGCGCGCGGTCTCCCGCCTTCGGAAGGCGCACGACTTCGTCCGGGATGCCATCGGCGAGGATGCCGAGCCCAGGCTCAAGCAGTTGCTGAACGAGAAACACGAGTGAAGCCGAACCACCACGGTCCGGCCCGCGGCGGCCCCAGTCAGGGTCTGGAGGATCTGGCAGAGGTCGGGCGAGCGCTGTCCGTGCCGTGATGCCGGTTGTTCGCACCGATGTGGAGCCGGCGCGCGCTCTTCTCATGCGTGCGATCGCGAACCGGATCTTCCCGGCCGCGGTGGCGGAGACTGGCGACAGCAGTGGTGTGCTCTGGCGGGAAGCGTGCGGCCGCCTGACCTTCGCCGCCGACGCCCCCGCCGCACACGACGCCACCGTCTTCGACCTGGCCTCCCTCACCAAACCCATTGCGACCACGACCGTCGTTCTGCAGCTCGCGTCCACTGGCCGCCTCGATCTCAGGGACCCTGTGTCCGCGTGCTTCGACGAGTGGCGCGGCAGCGATCGCGAGGGCGCAACGATCCGGGATCTGCTGGAGCATGCGTCAGGACTTGCCGCGCGGCTCGTCGACCAGCCGCCACGGGGGCGACGCGAGTTCGAACATGAGATCTGCGTCATGCCGCTCGAATATGAGTTGCGCACGCAGTCCGTGTACAGCGACCTGGGATTTCTCCTGCTCGGTTTCCTGGCGGAAGATCGGGGCGGCAGGTCGCTGTCCGCGCAATTCGATGAGATCACGGACCGGCTGGCGGCCGCTGACAAAGGCGCAGTCGCTGACGAAAGCGTAGAAGGCTCGAGCTTTAGCTCGGGCGTCTCGGGTGTCGAGGCCTTTCTGGCGTTCAGTGTGCCAGCTGAGAGGCGAAGAGCAACGGCGCCCACGCAGCCACTCCCCGACGACACTCGGCGTGGCGAGAGGCTGGTTGGAGTCGTTCACGACAGCTATGCGGCCGCACTTGGGGGCGTGGCTGGACATGCCGGGCTCTTTGGAAATGCGGCTGGCGTTGGCGCGTTCGGCCGTGTCCTTCTGCGTGCTGCGCGCGGAGACGCGTCCCTGCCCTCCCCCTTCTCTCCTCGAGTGGTCGCGAGAGTGGCGAGGAAGAGCACCGTGCCAAACAGCTCGCGGTCGCTTGGGTGGGACACGATGTTGCCGACCTCGTCGTGCGGTTCAGGCATGTCTCCGGCCGCGTTCGGACACGTCGGATACACGGGCACGTCGCTCTGGGTCGATCCGATCCTCGACCGCTACTTCGTGCTGCTCACAAACCGCGCGTGTGATGGCGGCAGCCTAGAGGAGATGCGAAGCGTGCGCCGGTCCTTCCACGACGCGCTCGTGACCCTGGATGCGTGAGCTGGGAACGCGTCGACCGGCCAAGGCTCGGACCCTTCCGTCTTAACGACGACCGGTTGGTGGTGGAAGAGTGACCGGGCCGTTGGGCCCGTTGAACACAGGTCCATTGGGTCCCGTGGTGACGGCCCCGCCGGGTCCGCGACCGCCGGCTGGAGGTGGGACACCCGGTCCGCCGCGACCATCGGCAGGGCCGCGGCCACGGCCATCTGCTGGTCCACCGCGACCATCGAGGCCGCCGCGCCCGTTGACGCCACCGATGCCGCCGACGCCGCCCTGCGGCTGGGGCTGTCCACCACGGCCGTTGGGACCGCCGTTGTTGGCCGGCTGCGGCGGAGCGGTGTATCGGAACTCCCACTCGTTGTAGTGGCCGCGCCCGTTATATTGACGGAGGGACACGTCGGTGCTTTTGCTCACGACACCGGTGATGCCGCCGGGAACGTTGCTGCCAAGCGGTCCGCCCTGCGTGACGTACCCCGCCGACGCGGCAGACGACGCCGATGAGCCCGATAAGCCTGGTGAGGATGTCTGGCTGCTCCGGTTTGGCAACCCGGCGGATTGGCTGGCGCTCTGGGCCGCCTGCACTTGGGCCTGGGCACCTGCCGCGACCGCGCCCGGGATCAATAGGAAGTCTTCACCGGTTACGGGGTCTTTGTACTTGCGCCGAAGAAAATGCTGATTTACGAGCACGTCAAGATTGGGCGGCAGAACGCCCGGGCCGGTTCGTCGCTGGAAGAGCCCGATCGCGCGGACGTACTGCTGCCCGCGAAAGACGAGCTCCTCTTCCTTCTCGCGCTGATTGAGCTGCTTCCACACGGGCATGGCGACGGTCATGAGCACAGCCATCACGCTCAGCGCCACGAGCAAGGCCGCCATCGCGTAGCCAGTTTCGATCCGCGCGACCGCGTGCGGACTCGCGCACCCTCTTCTGTCGAGAGCTTGACCGCTTAACTTCATGGGGCTTAAGATGTTACGAGTATTCATGTTAACACGCCTCACGGGTCGTGCTGCCGCCGCGCTGGTCGTCGTGTCTGCTCTCGCCGTCGGGTCGTGCGACACCACGCCGCTGCTGGCACCGACAGGCTCGACCATCGCTCTGGTCGTTCCTACCGTGTCCGTGGCGACCAATCAAAACATTGTCATCATCGCTCACGTGGTCGAGAGCAGTGGGACGCCGCCGCAGAGCGGCACACGCGTCAATTTTACGACGTCGCTCGGCACGATTCAGTCGTCGGCCGATACCGATTCGGATGGCCAGGCCAAAGCGACCTTCAGTACTGGCGGGTCAAACGGCACTGCTACTATCACCGCCGCCTCCGGCAAAGCCTCGACAACGGCTACCGTCAGCATCAGTCCGCCCGTGGTGTTGATCAACGCCAACCCGAGCGGGCTTAGCACTGGGAATCCCAATACCATTGACTATGCCTTCCAAGCCGTCGTCATTCCGGACACGAATGTCGTCGGCTATTCCTGGAACTTCGGGGATAACAGCGGCACCGTAGCGGGCTCCGACAAGAAGAACACAAACCACATCTACACCGTTACGTCGACTTCGAGAACTGTGACTCTGACGATCACGACGCAGAACGGTCAACAAGCCATCGGCTCCATTGCACTCATTCCAAGCCCGTGAAGGCCGTTCCCTGGCGCCCGAGCTGAAGCTCGGGCCTACTTCTTCCTTCTCACTTCTGAGTTTTCAGTTCCGGCCGCGTTTGCGGCCGGCACCTACCAGTCGGCGTAGCGACTGCCGTCCATCGCGGTGAGGTCTGAACCGCTCTTGATGTCGTACACGCCGGGCACCGCGGTGGGGTTTCTGGGGTCGGGTTCGGACGGCGATGTCTGCCAGGTGGTTTCCGAATTCGTGAAGGGATCCTTCGGGATCGCGCGCAGGTAGCCTTCGCTGACGAGCGAGTCGAGCGCCGGCGGATACGCGTTCTTGTCCGCAAAATACTGATCCACCGCATCCCGCATCTCGAAGAGATCCTTATGCAGCACCGCCTCTTTCGAGAAGGTGATGCTATTCCGATACTGCACCAGTCCGAGCGACGCGAGAATGACGATGATCGTCATCACGACCATCAGCTCGATGATGGTAAAGCCCCGACTACCCGATTTCCCAATCACCCGATTCACGTGTTCCCTACCAGTTCCTATAGTTGCTGCCATCGAGCGCGGTGCCACTGAACGTCGTGTACACGTCGAACACGCACTGGCCGCCCCAGCTCTTCGAATCGGGCTGGTCCTGATAGGAGCGTAGACCCCACTCGGCACTGTGCGTCATGGGATCGATCGGAACGCGGCGTAGATATTTCAGCTTGCGGCCGGTCGCGTCGTTGTTCGCGGTGACGCCATTGACGAGCGTTTCGAGATCGGGCGGATAGTTCTCGGCGCCAGCCTTGAGGTCGAGCGGAGAAATCTGTTGCAGATCGGCGGCGTCTTTGAACTTGTCGATCGCGGTCCGTATTTCGCGCAGTGACCGGTGCAGTTCAGCCTCGCGTTGCCGCGTCGCCGTCACTTTGGCGAGCGGCATGACCGCAGACGCGAGGATCAGGATGATCGACGAGACGACCAGTAATTCGATGAAGGTGTAGCCGCGCTGCGTCAATCCTCTTATGGGTATGGCGTTCATGGTTGAACAACGATTGTGACCGGTCTGAGCTGAAGGCCCATGGGGGTCCCGCCTGGACCGCTCGCCACGCCGCTCAGCGTCAGCGGTGCGGGGCCGGGGGCGATCGCGTCAAACAGGATCGACCCGAGCAAACCCGTTCCGGACGCCCCCACGGTGTCGTTGGAACGTGTGATCGTGATGTCCACACGCCCATTCCCCGGCTGCTGCGCGAAGGTGGCGCTTGCGCCGCCCGATCGCATGAAACTCCCCTCCTGCACGGAACGCACGCGCAGCCGCGTCGCATCGAACGCGACGGTCATCGAGATCGTGGAGAGGCGTGAGGCGTTACTCACCGTGATGGGCACCGTATACGGTCCGCCACCCACCCGGAACGGCGTCGAGGGCGGCGTGAGGATCACGAGCGCCGACCCGAGGCCAGTCGTTGTGACCGGCGCATCCGGAGCGATCTGCGCGGCAGGCGGCGGCTGACTCGGCTGGGGCTGCGCAGCCGGAGCCGGCGTCAGCGGCGCGAGCGCCGCCGCTGGATTCTGTACAGGCTGTCCGCCCGTGGCGCCGCTCTGCGACGTTGGCGGCGTCGCCGGCGCGAATGTCGGTGCCGGTGTCGCCACCGTGCCCGGAATCGGAGAACTGCCCGCCGGCGGTCCAATCGTGACCCCGCCCGCCCCGCCTGTGCGACCTGGCACTGGCGTCCCTGCGGGGCTCGCGACGTCGGGCACGGTGATGAGCGGCGGCGGTCCTCCGAGCGACCAGTTCACACCCGACCCCAGGTAGAGTGGCTTGAGGTCGTCCACGGAGACTTCCTTGCCGCGCACGATGTGCGGCGTGAGCAGCATCACGATATCGGTCTGCGTGATGCTGTTGTCGTTCGACGAAAAGAGCTGCTTGAGAAACGGCAGGTGGATCGCCCCAGGGAAGCCTCGCAAAATCTTCCGCTCGTCCTCCCTCAACAAACCGGCCAGCAGATTCGACTCGCCGTCGCGCAGCCGCAGACGCGACGTCACCGAACGTGTGCCGATGGTCGGGGAACTGACGCCGTTGACCGTGATGTTCGGACCCAGTGAACTGTTGTCCACCACCAGATCGAGAATGATGTCGCCTTCCACCGTGACGCGCGGCGTCAGGTCCAGATTCACGCCGACGTCCGTATATGTGAACGTAGTCAGCGGATTCGTGCTGGCGCCGCCGGTGGCGATCGGTGTGAACGTCGTCGATGGCAGCGGGATCTTGTCGCCGAGACGAAGCAGAAGCTTCGTGCCTTCAGTGCCTCTCAGCTGCGGCTTCGCGACGAGCTTCGTCTGTGTATCGCTTTCGAGAAACCGGACGACCGCTGTCGGCACCGCCAGGTAGAAGTCCGACGTGCTCACACCCCGGGAAATCGTGTTCAGGTTGAACGCCGGTGGCGACAGGAGCGAGCCGGGCGCCGCCGAGCCGCCTGCCGTCGTGGACGTGCCTGCGGCACCACCGGTGCCTGCCGTCGTGGTCGTCGTTGCGCCGGGCGACACCTCCGGGGAGAACACGCCGCCAATCGCGTAGTCCGACAGGTTCAGTCCGTACGTCTTGGCGCGCGTGCGGTTGACCTCGAGAATCTCGACGTCGATGACGACCTCGGCGGGCGGCTTGTCGTTCAGGTCGATGATCCGCGCGATGATTTGCATCATCGGGACCGTCGCCTTGGCCACGATGGTGTTGCTCGTGGGAGGCGCGTTAAAGAGCGGTTGCACGCCGACGCCGGTTGGCCTGACGAGAAGGCTGAGCAGCGCGGCGAGCTCAGTCGGGTTCGCGTGCGAGATGGGGAACGTCTGAATGACCTGGTCGTCGTACGTGCCGTGTTTCGGCGCGGTGTCCTGAAAGACGAAGATCATGCGCGGCGCCATCACCTTGTACGACAGCCCGTTCGCGGTCATGATCTGGGTCAAGGCCTGATCGATCGTCAGCCCGTCCATCTGGATCGACTGCGGGCGCAGCACGCCCTGCGTTCCCGTGTTATCGAGGTCGCGGTCGTACGTCACGTTGATGCCGGCGGACGCGCCGAGCGTCGTCAGAATGTCCCTGGTCGTCGTATTCGTGAAGCTGAGGGTGATGGGTTCGCGTGACGCGGGATTCAAGAGCGGCACAGGGGAGGTGGCGCGCGCACGTTCCTGCATCTCCTGAAACGGTCGCGGCCGCGCTGCTTCGATGCGCGCCCTGATCTTGCTGTCAAGAGCCGCCACCTTGGCTTCCGCCAGGCGATTGCTCGGGTCGTATTCCGACGCGAGACTGTACTCGCCCCGTGCCGCCTCGAGCTGATCCTGCTCTTCGAACTCGTGGGCCCGCACCAGGTGCGCCCGCGACGCCGCCTGCATCGCGCGCCGCAGCGCGATCTGGTAGCTGGCATTGTCCGGGGCGTCCTGCGAGGCCTTGCGATAGTGCGAGACGGCCTGATCGAGATCGCCCGCCCTGGCCGCCTCATCGCCCTGACGCATGGCCTTGCCCGCCGCGCAGCCGGACGTCAGCAGCATCGCCAGCAGAATGCCTGATGTTCTCAACCGTATTGTCACAGCGCTCCTCAAGGGGACCCGTTCATCCGAATCGCCAGGCGTCCACGCCCGTCGAGGTACGAGATGTCGATGGAATCGGTGCCAATCTTCCAGATCTTGTATCGGCCTTCGATCGTCTCGCCTTCCTTGCCGTAAATCTGATGCCCGATCGTGTCGATCAGCACGGCGACCTTCACTGCGCCCTGCGTGACGACGCCGGCAAACTTCAGCGGAATGGGCGAAAGCGGCGGCGGAGGCGGAGGACCCGACGGCATGGACGGCGCGATGGGCCTCGACACCACAACCGTCGGAGGCGGCGGTGGGACCGGTTTGGGCTTGAACCGGAAGAGATTCCGTTTCATCTGGTCCGGCGTCGGTCGTGCCGCCTGCAGTGCGTCCAGGTGCACGTCTGGTGTTGGCGCCTGCGTTCCGGTGCTCGGTCCTTTCGATCCTGCCCCCACCAAGTTAGACGCCGCAGGTGCGGTGGCAGCCGCCCTCGACCAGAACCAATAGCCGCCCCCGGCCACCAGCAGGCCCACGATCCCCACGGCGACTTGTTGACGACGGCTACGTGCCATTGGTATTCAGGCGGAAATAGGTCGACATCCGGAGCACGAGCGTCAGTGGTTCGTTGGCGTTGCTCTCGGTCAGTTGCACGTCGTCGATGATGAGAAAGTCCGGGGCGCGCTCGAGGGCGTACAT
Organism: Vicinamibacteria bacterium; assembly: GCA_041476545.1. Taxonomy (GTDB): domain Bacteria; phylum Acidobacteriota; class Vicinamibacteria; order Vicinamibacterales; family CAVVIG01; genus JBGOTP01. The sequence continues at coordinate 27,941 of JBGOTP010000010.1, forward strand.
GAATGCGCGAAAATCCTGGTAGTCGCCCTGCAGCACCATGCTGATCAACAGATGCCTGACCTTCTCCCCTTTCTGCGTCACCTGATCGATCTCGCTGGTGCTTCGAGCCCAGCGCACGCCGCTCTTCTGCGCGAGCGCCGGCAGCGCGTACGTCAGCCGCCGGGCGGCTTCGTGGCTGGCCGGCAGCACCTTTTCGTAGAACGCACTCAACTCCTCGTCCGCGCGCGCCTTGCCCGAGACGAGCGTTCGAGCGACCGAATACTCCCGCTCCGCCACGCCCAGTTCCGCCGTGGCCGCTGCCGCGCGGTCGGCAGCACCGGCCGCCTTCACGCCTCGAGGGTGTACCACGAACGCATACGCCACGATGTTGGCGAGGAGGGCAATCGCGAGCGGGAGGACCAGTCCCCGCTTCTCCGCGATGACCCGTTTCAGGAGCGTCGTCATCGGGACGGCTTTCTTGAAGCCCCCGTGGCCACCTCGGACGCCGCGGAGGGCACCGGCCGGTACACCGTCTCGAGGACGACTTCCAACAGGCCGGTGTCGGCGTTCATCCGCTCTTCGGGTGCCAGCAGATTTGAAAATACTCCAGTCTGGCCGAGGTTCTCCATGAACTGATTGACGTCGTCCACATTCCGCGCGAGCACGGAGATGGTGAGGACGTTGCCGCGGTCGCGGCTGGCATTGTGCCTGAGTGACGTGATGCGCACGTCGGCCGGCAGCGTCGCCTCGAAACGATTGAACAACTCGGTCCAGGAGAACGTGCGCCGGTCGATCAGTTCGTTGGCCGTCCGCGCGTCGATCGAGACGGCTTCCACCTTCGAGGCGTTCACGGTCGCGCGCAGGCGCTTCCCGTCGGCGCGCAGTTCGACCGCGCGCTGCTCGTCGCGCGAAGCCGCCGCGGCCAGCTCGGTATCGCTTCTCGAGTAGTGGATCAGCCGCTGAACGTTGAAGACCGTTGCGGCGGCTACCATGAATGCGATGAGCGTCAGCCACAACCGGACCGCCGCCTCGTTGTAGAACGGTCGCGTGGAGAGATTCGTTCGAATCATGCCGCGGCTCCCGCGTCGCGAATGTCGCGGAGCAGCAGTCCGACGAGCGGCGCCAGCGTGTCGAGCAGGACGGGTGCGGCCGCGATGCGATCGGTCAGGGTGACCGCGGCGCGCACGTCGACGGTTTCCACCGTCATGCCGAGGCGCGCTTCCAGACTCCGCCGAATTTGATCCACATCGGTCGCCTGCGCGAGGCTGGCCGATGCCCCGCTGAGCATCACCCGCGTGAAGCCGCCGCCACGTAGGCGGTCCTCGTAGTACATGGCGGTCTGGTGCACGAGATCCGCAAGGCTGCCCTCGCCGCCGGATTCGCGGCTTCGGAAGAAAATGACGTCCGCGCCCCGCAGGACGGCGATTGACGTGTAGTCGGCGGCCACGTGCACGAGCAGCCAGTCTGCCGCCGGCGCCGCCGTCCCCGCCAGAATCGCGTTGACCACGTTGAACGTGGAGATGTCGATGAGGCCCGCATGTGCGCCCGCCGCCGTGCAGAGCGCTTCGTACTCCTCTACGACGGCGCGCCGCGCCACGGACACGAGGACGTCGTGACCCGCGGCGCCCTCTGCGCCCGGTCCGCTGGCGCCCGCTACATAGCTGACCTGCGCCTCCGCGATCGGAAAGGGCGCCGCCTTGCGGACCTGCCAGCGCACCAGCTGATCCAGATCCTGCACGCGCGCCGGCAACTGGTCGAAATGGACGATCGACACCTTCGCAATCGTATCCGGCAGGATGAGGCCGATACGCCGGGGCCGTCCCACCTGATCGAGGACGCGCCCGAGAGCCGCGGTCACGGCGGATCGATCTGCCACATTCTGTCCCACGAGCGACGGTACGAGCGCGCCGGCCGGCAGGGCTTCCGCGGCGTGCATCGCCACGACCGGGCGGCCGCCGCGGAGCATGATCGTCGCCGCGGACACACGGCGCCCGGCCAGTTCGACAGCCACGACCGGCGCCGGCGCGTTTCGCAGCAGAAGACCCTGGAATGTCATTCGACGAACGTGACCTTGTTGATTTCGCGCAGAGTCGTGGTGCCGTCGAGCGCCCGTTCGACAGCCGACTCGCGCAGGAAGCGCATCCCTTCTTCGCGCGCCGCCTTCTTGATTTCCGACGTCGGGCGTTTTTCGAGGATCATTTCCCGGATGTGATCGCTCAGGTCCAGCAGCTCGCAAATGGCCATCCGCCCCTTGTAGCCGGTGCCGTTGCACTCGATGCAGCCCGCCCCCTCATAGAACGTCTGCACGCGCTCCAGCGCAGGGTCGAGGCCCGATTCCTCGAGCAGGAGTCGGGACACCTTCGCCGGCCGCTTGCAGTGCACGCAGATGTTGCGCACGAGACGCTGCGCGAGCACGCAGTTGAGCGCCGAGACGAACTGGTAGGCTTCGACGCCCATGTTCAGAAAGCGTCCGAGCACGTCCAGCACGTTGTTGGCGTGAACGGTCGTGAACACCAGGTGGCCGGTGAGCGCCGAGTTGATGGCGATCTGCGCGGTCTCGTTGTCACGGATCTCGCCGACCATAATCTTGTCCGGATCGTGCCGGAGGATCGATCGCAGGCCGCGCGCGAACGTCAGTCCCTTCTTCTCG
>JBGOTP010000011.1:0-30146 GCA_041476545.1 Vicinamibacteria bacterium
GCGAGCGCGAGCGTGATGTTGTCGCGTCCACCCGCGCCGAGGGCTGCGTCCACGAGGTGTTCCGCCGCGGTCTGCAGTTCGATGCCCTGTTCCCACCCATCAAGGATCGCGTCGATGACGTCGTAGCCGACGTCGCCGTGCAGACCGTCGGTGGTCATCAGCAGCAGTGCTCCGTGTGACAGGACCATGTCCTTGACATCGACACTGATGTCCGCGCGCGGGCCAAGAACGCTGGTCAACAAGTGGCGCATAGGGTGATCGACGAGCGCGGCCGGAGCGACGCCTGGCGTGCGGCTCAGCAGACCCACGAACGAATCATCGCGCGTCATCTGATTGAGCGCCGCGCTGTCCGACGTCTTCGCATACAGACGCGAATCGCCAATGCTCGCAAACCAGACGTGCGCATCCTCAATCAGAGCGGCGGTCAGCGTCGTGCCCATGCCGGCGTATTCGGCACGCTCCTGGGACGCGCGAAAGATGTCGTGGTTCGCCAGCCGGATCGCCGTGCGCAATCGATTCACCGGAAGGGGTGCATCGTCGGCGAAGCCGAAGGGCCACGACGCGGCGTCGCCGGCAGGTGCGCGAGGCGGCGTCGGGTCAGGCGCAACGGCTGTCGCCCGAAGGGCCTGCTGCAGCACGTCGAGCGCCATACGCGACGCCACTTCGCCGGCATTGTGCCCGCCCATGCCGTCCGCGATGGCCAGCAGTCCAAGCGCCGGATCCCACAGCACGGCATCCTCGTTCGTTGGGCGTACCGTGCCGGGGTGGCTTAGGGTGACGACGGTCAGCATGAAATAGAAGGAGAGGCGGACTGTGGCGGGACCGCTCAGTGGGTCATCGCGTAGAGCAGGACGTTCATGCCGAGCTGATAGCCGCGTGGGGAGAAACGCTCGAAGAAGTCGTGGTCCTCGGCTTCGCGTTCCCACGAATCGCCGATGTCGGTGTTGTGCGTCATGATGACCATGATCCGGCCCTTGTCATTCGCCATCATCTCGAAATCGGCGCGCGGGCTGTCCGAACCCCGTTCCTGCGTATTGCCCGTGCGTCTCCAGTTCTGAATGTTCGTCACCTGCACAACTTCGTCGATCTGAAACATCATCTGGCGAACACGGTGATTGGCGGGGACCTCGATGATCGGGAATTCAGGAATCGCTTTGTGGAGTTCGGACGACCACCGCTGCCATGCGGGCGTGCCCCAGAAGTCGTCGACCCAGAGGAATCCGCCCTTCAATAGATAGTTGCGAAGGCCGAGCGCTTCCTGGGACGACATGCCGATCGTGCCGACGTCCGACGCGATCGTGAAGGGGCATTGGAAGAGTTCCGGATCTGTCAGACGAACGACCCAGTAGTTCGGGTTGCCGTTCACGTCCCGGCTCACCGGTGTCTTGGTGAGCTCCGACAGACGGGTCATCAGGTTGATGCCGGCGTACGGATAGTCCGTCGCCCAGCCCTGGCCCATCGCTTCGGGTACGACGCTGGTGTATTCGATCTTGCAGACGTTGAATGCCCCGTCCTGGAAGTGCGCCGGCGGATAGCGGGGAGGAACGGAGCGCCCTTCCGGCACGCGGCCGAACTGACCAAAGCCGCCGCCACCACGTCCGCCGCCCCCGCCTCCGCGACCCCCGCGGAACTGCGCCGATGTGACGGCCGCCATCGCGGTCACAAGGACCACCGTCGCGAGCAGCACGTTCCACGATCCCGATCGGTCTCGTGACTTGGCAGACATCGGAACAAACAGTGTAGCGCGATTCATCGGTAGTTGCCGAACTGAAGCGCCACGCCGAAGTCGTGCTCCTTCAGATGGCGCATGGCGTCCTGCAGGTCGTCCTTCGAGGGCGAACTGACGCGGACCTGATCGCCTTGAATGCTCGCCTGGACCTTCTTGAGCTTCTGGTCTTTGAGGAATTTGACGATGTCCCTGGCGGCTTCGATGGGAATCCCTTCCTGGATCGGGATCACCTTTTTCACCGTGCCGCCTGCGGCCGGCTGGGAATCGCCCACTTTGAAATTCTTCAATGGCACATTGCGTCGCACCATGCGGGTTTGCACGATGTCCCACAACGCATTCATCTTGAAGTCATCATCCGCGGTGAGGGTTAGCGTCTTCTCGGCGGTGTTGAGCTCGATGTCGGCCCTGGCGCCTTTGAAGTCGTAGCGCTGACCGACTTCCTTCCGCGCCTGGTTGAGCGCGTTGTCAAGTTCCTGGAAATCGACGGGCGAGGTGATGTCGAACGACGCGGTTGTGGCCATACGTGTCTATTCTACTGACGCTACCGACGGACCTACGTCGATTTGTGTCGCGCCTGCCCGCGCGCGGCCAGTTTGATCGAGTGAAGGCTTCGCGCTTCCTCAACCGAGTGAGACTTCGTCAGGTCGACATCAGCCGCCGCCAGTCGGACCAGCTCCGTGTAGTACCGCCCGAGGGCCGCGAGATCCTTCTCGGACAACGACTCGACGTCGATCAGTCGATTGCTCGCCCCCTGCATGGCCGCCACGAGTTCGTTCAGCTTGATGTGAACCGCGAGCGCGTCCTTGTTCTGGGACCGCTGGATCAGGAACACCATCAGAAACGTGACGATGGTCGTCCCCGTGTTGATGACGAGTTGCCAGGTATTCGAGTAGTCGAAGATGGGCCCGAGAGCCCCCCAGATGACGATGATCCCCACCGCCAGCAGGAAGGCACTCGTACTGCCAGACCAGCTCGTGACGGACTCCGAGAGCATCTCCAGTCTTTCGCCGATTCCGCGTGTTCGCTTCTTCATAATCGTGTCCCCTGCCTCCTGAAGAGTATTACGGAGCACGACGGGAGCGGTAAGATTGCCGGATGATGGCCGCGCTCAAGCCCGTGGACGTCGTCCGCTTGCGCGACGGTGTCTTCTCGGCCGGCACCGACCGCGCCGCGACCGAAGAGCCGCTCGAAGTCCGGTTGCACGGCCGGCCCTTCGCCGTCATCATGCGCACGCCGGGCGCCGACCGCGAGCTGGCTGCCGGCTTTCTGCTGTCGGAAGGCGTGCTGCAGTGTGCCGACGACCTCGGGACGATTGAGTATTGTGCGGATGTCGTCCGGCAGAAGCCGGACGCCACATCCACGTCACCGGACGCCACATCACCGAATGTGATCAACGTCACGCTGGCCGGCGGGTCTTTCGACGATCTGGATCGCCTGCTCGCGGCGCGACGGCAGGTGACCGGCAATTCATCGTGCGGGATGTGCGGCCGCCTGACGATCGAGTCGCTCGAAGTGGATCTCACGCCCTTGCCAGCCGATCGGCGTGTGTCGCGCTCAGTAATCGTGAGCCTTCCGGAAAAGCTCCGCGCGCAGCAGGCGGTGTTCGACGAAACCGGCGGGTTGCACGCGGCTGGACTATTTTCCGCGGACGGCGTGCTCGAGACCATCGCCGAGGACGTCGGCCGTCACAACGCCGTGGACAAGGTCATCGGACGGATGGTGATGAAAGACGCCTTGCCGCTCTCCGACTATCTGCTGTTTGTCAGCGGCCGCGTCTCGTTCGAGATTGTCCAGAAAGCGCTGCTCGCGGGCATTCCCATCGTCGCCGCCGTTTCCGCGCCATCGACGCTGGCCATCGAACTGGCCTGTCAGACTGGCGCTGCGCTCGTCGCCTTCGTGCGGGGCGAGGCGTTCACCATCTACGCCCATCCCGAGCGGATAGAATAGGCGCCGCGTGGAATCTCGCAGCCGATGGGGCATCGCCGTCGCCGGCGTCTTGATGCAGGCGGCACTCGGAGCCGTCTACGCATGGAGCGTTTTTCGGACCCCGCTCGCGAGCCGGTTCGGCTGGAGCATCCCGCAAGTCACGCTGACCTTCACGATCACGATCTTCATGCTCGGCGTCTCGGCCTTCCCCGGGGGACTCTGGCTGAATCGCCGGGGACCGCGAGTGGTGGCGGTCACCGGTGGCGTGCTGTACGGCGTCGGTGTGTTTCTCGCCAGCTTCACTGATAGCCTGTGGTGGCTGTACCTCACCTACGGGGTCGTCGGCGGGATTGGTCTGGGCTTTGGCTACATCGTGCCGGTCGCCGTGCTGGTCAAATGGTTTCCAGACCGGCGCGGCCTAATCACCGGCATTGCCGTCGGTGGCTTTGGCGCCGGCGCCCTCCTGACGGCCCCGGTCGCGACGCGGCTCATTCAAAGCGTCGGCGTCCTGCAGACGTTTGCGTATCTCGGCGTCGCCTATCTTGTCGTCGTGCCAGTGGCCGGATCCTTCATGAGGAATCCGCCACCCGGATGGAAACCCGAGGGGTGGTCGCCGGCTGCGCAGGCGTCGGCGCGCTCGACGCGCGACTACACGCTTGGCGAGGCGCTGCGCACCCGGCAGTGGTGGACGTTGTGGTTCATTCTCTTTCTCAATGTCTCGGCCGGCATCTCGCTCATCTCCCAACAGGCGCCGATGTTCCAGGAACTCGCGGGTGTCAGCGCCGTCGTGGCCGCCAGCATGGTCGGCATTGTCAGTATCGGTAACGCGTTCGGGCGGGTGTTCTGGGCGTGGCTGTCCGACCTGACGGGGCGCAAAGCCGCGTTCGTTGCGATGTTTCTCGTGCAGGTTGCGTTGTTCTGGGCGTTTCCGGCCGTTGGCTCCGCGACGCTGCTGACTGTGATCGCGTTCGTGATCCTGATGTGCTACGGAGGGGGATTTGGCACGATGCCGGCAACGGTGGCTGATTATTTCGGTCCGACCAACGTGGGGACGATCTACGGGTTGATGCTGACGGCGTGGGGCTGCGCCAGTGCGTTTGGGCCTCTGCTGATGGCCCAGATGCGCGAGACCACCGGTTCGTACGGCGGCGCGCTCCACATCATCGCCGTCGTCATGGCCGTGTCGACGCTCCTGCCCGCGACGATTCCGCGGGTGCGAAGCCGGACGTCATGAAGCTTCCCGTCTTCGGCATCGGGCAGCAGAAGCCGCACCACTATCTGGAGATGATGCGGATCGCGTGGGAGAACCGCGACGAGTTGCCGTTTGCCTGGCGGATTCTTCGCGACGGCGTGTGCGACGGGTGCGCGCTCGGCACGTCGGGCCTCTCGGACTGGACCGTGCCCGGCGTCCACTTGTGCATGGTGCGGCTCGAGCTGATGCGTCTGAACACCGCGCCGGCGCTCGATCCATCGATCCTGACCGACGTGTCGACGTTCAAGTCGCGGACGTCGGAGGAGCTTCGATCGCTGGGGCGGTTGCCGGTCCCGATGCTGCGCCGCCATGGAGAGCCGGGGTTCCTCCCGGCGTCCTGGGACGAAGCGCTCGATCGCGTCGCCACGGAGTTGCGAGATGTTGCTCCGGAACGCGCGGCGTTCTATCTCACGTCGCGCGGAATCACCAACGAGGGGTACTACGTCGCGCAAAAGGCCGCCCGTCTGCTCGGAACGCATCACGTCGACAACTCGGCGCGGCTGTGCCACGCGGCATCGACGGCCGCGATGAAGTCGACGCTCGGTCATGGCGCATCGACGTGCAGCTACGCCGACTGGCTCCACGCGGATCTGATTGTGCTCTTCGGATCGAATGTCGCGAACAACCAGCCGGTGAGCGTCAAGTACCTGCTCAAGGCGAAGGAGCACGGCGCCGCAATCGCCGTGGTCAATCCGTTCCGGGAGCCCGGACTTGAACGGTACTGGGTACCGTCGATCGCGCGCAGCGCGCTGTTTGGCACCGAGCTCGCCGATCACTGGTTCGACGTGCACACCGGCGGCGATCTCGCCTTTCTGGTGGGCGTGTTTCGCGCCCTGATTGAAACCCAGGCCGTCGACGAGGCGTTCATCCGCGAGCGGACGGTCGGATTCGAGGAAGCGCAGGCCCGCGCGCTGGCGTCCGACTGGGGCGCGCTCGAACGCGAAAGCGGGACCACGCGCGCGCAGATGCACGCGTTCGCGCAACTGCTCGCGGACCGGCCCAATGCGGTGCTGGTCTGGTCGATGGGCCTCACGCAGCACGTCCACGGCGTCGAGACGATCAAGGCGCTCATCAACGTCGGCCTGGCGCGGGGCCTGCCGGGGCGCGCCAATTGCGGGCTCGTGCCGATCCGCGGTCATTCGGGCGTGCAGGGCGGCGCCGAGGTCGGCTGCACTCCTGTCGTCAACGCGGCGGACGCGGCGCGGTGGAGCCAGGTGTGGGGGTTCCCGGTCGCGCCTGGTCGCGGCTGGACCGCGGCGGAGATGGTCGATCACGCGGCCGCCGGGGATGTCGACCTGTTCTGGATCGTCGGCGGGAACTTTCTGGAGACGTTGCCGGACGCGGACAGGAGCCGGGGCGCGCTGGCGCGGCCACGTCTTCGCGTGCACCACGACATCATGCTGTCCTCGTCCATGCTCGTAGAGGGCGAGGGCGACGTGCTCCTTCTTCCGGCCACCACGCGCTACGAGTCAGAAGGCGGCGGCACGGAGACATCGACCGAGCGGCGCATCATCTTCTCGCCGGAGATTCCGGGAAGGCGGATTGGTTCGGCACGTCCCGAGTGGTGGGTGTTTGGAGAGGCGCTGGCGCGTGCACAGCCCAGGAGGGCGAATGCGATCCGCTTCCCCAGCGCGGCGGCCATCCGCGAGGAAATCGCGCGTGCCGTGCCGCTGTACCGAGGCATCGAGACACTCGGCGCCAAGGGCGATCAGGTGCAGTGGGGAGGGCCGCAGCTGTATGCCGACGGACGCTTTGCAACGCCTGACGGCAAGGCCCATTTTTCGGATGTCGTCGCCGGCCGTGGTCCGCGCGCTCTCGCGGCTCGGCAGCCGACCCTGTCGCCGCATTCGTCAGACCGGACGTTCGCCGTTTCGACCCGCCGGGGCAAACAGTTCAATTCGATGATCCAGCGCGACGTCGATCCGTTGACCGGTGCGCGCCGCTACGACGTGCTGATCAGCCGTGACGACCTGGATCGTCTGCACCTGTCCGATGGCGTTGCGGTGCGGCTGCGGTCGTCGGACGGTGTGTTCGAAGGCAGACTGAAGACCGCTCCCATCAAGCCGGGGAACCTTGAAGTGCACTGGCCCGAGGGAAACAGTCTACTTTCGGGATCGCTCATTGACCCGGACTCCATGGAGCCCGACTACAACGCGGTGGTCACGCTCGAACCGCTCTAAAATGGTGCCCATGAGAATCCGAATCGGCGCGATGGCCCTGACTCTGGCGGCCGCTCTGGTCCTCCAGTCAATGAGCCACGCCGCCTCTCAGGGTACCGGCGGAACGGTGGCAAGACCTGCGGCGCCTGGAGCGATCGACGCGGCGTTCAAGCAATTCTGGGACGCGCGCAGCCCGGACGAAGCCGCTCGCGCCGCAGCCGCCGTTCTGCAGTCGGGCGTCAGCGTCGACGAAGCGTTCGCTCGACTCAAGCGGGGCCGCGCGTACTTGCCGCAAGCAGCTCGAGGTGTCGTGCGCCTCAGTCGCCGGGTGGGGCAGGACGAGTTCGGATACACGCTGGACGTGCCGCAGACCTACGACCCGTCGCGTGCATATCAGGTGCGCGTGCAACTGCACGGAGGTGTGACGGGGCGGGAGGATGGCGCGGTGCGCGGATCCGGCGCGATCGGCAGTCTCGCTGGCACCGAGCAGATCTACGTGCTTCCGAATGCCTGGATTCGGGCGCCATGGTGGGGCGACAAGCAGATTGAAAACATCCGGGCCATTCTCGACAGTGTCAAGCGCAGCTACAACGTGGACGAGAATCGCGTGGTCCTGTCGGGCGTATCGGACGGCGGCACCGCCGCTTACTACACGGCGATGCGCGAGACGACGATGTTCGCGAGTTTTCTGCCGTTGAACGGGGCCATCGTCGTGCTCGCGAACGATTCACTCGACATTGCTAACGATATCTATGCGAACAACCTCCTGAATAGACCGTTCTTCGTCGTCAACGGCCGGCGCGATCCGTTGTATCCGCCGGGGGTGGTCGAGCCGTACGTCGAGCATCTGCAGCGGGGTGGCGTCGATCTCACGTTCCGGCCGCAGGCGGACGGCGTGCACAACACGGCCTGGTGGCCTCAGGTCCGGGACGCGTTCGAGGCATTCGTTCACGATCATCCGCGCGCGCCCTATCCCGCCCGCCTGACGTGGCAGAGCGATGGTTCCGCGATCACCAACCGCGCCCACTGGATCGTCATCGATGAACTTGCCGAGCCCAATCCACAGGATCAGCGTCCGCCGCTGGCCGATCTGAACCGGTTCGAGCCGGCGCCGCTCGCCAACTTCGGTGTTCGCGCCGAAGGCACGCGGATCATTGGTGTGCTCGGCGCGAGCGCCGCCAGCACCTTCGATCTCCGGCCGGATGATGTCGTGACGGCGGTCGACGGCTATCCGATCCCGCAGGGCAGCGGCGGCTTTCTGGATTTCCTCAGCACATTTCCGGGCAACAGATTGATGACACTGACCGTTCAGCGCGGGAACGCACGACTGGACCTCCGTGGCTATTTCTCGCCGGGCCGATCGGCGCCCAGGCCGCTCTTCGCTCGCACGGTCCCGTCGGGGCGGGTGGATCTCGTGCGCGACGGCACTACGGTGCAGGCGACGACGCGAGGGGTGTCGGCGTTCACGTTGCTCTTGTCGCCGGATGTGTTTGACTTGGGCAAACCGGTGAAGGTCGTGGCCGACGGTCGCATCGTCTTCGATGGGCTGGTGACGAAGAATCTCGCGACGCTGATGAAGTGGGCGGCACGCGACAACGATCGCACGATGCTCTTCGATGCGGAGATCCGCGTGAAGATCGCACCGTAGCAAAAAAAAGCGGGCGAAGGGCTATCGGCTCCCCTTATAATGTGAGGATATGGGTGATGCTGGAGAAGGCCTGATCGACCAGGAGTCGCGAATTCAGGAACGGATGGAAGAGCTCGAACAAGACCGGATGCGCAAAGGCGGGAAGCGGTTGACCCCCGCACAGGTGAAGGCGATTGAGTCGTTGCAGTCGCTGAAGCTGGCGCGTACCGAGATGCAGCGTCAACAGGAAACCGCCACGCACGAGGGTCGTCGCGCGCAGCTCGCACAGGCGCTCGCGGAGCTCGATCGCCGCATGTCCGAAGTGAGCGCACTCATCAACTGAGGTGACGCGGGGTGACCGGCGGCTGACCCCGCCAACCCCGCCCCACCTCGCTTCCTCTGTCACGTCGCTTCCCTGCGGCACTCGTTCTACGCCGAGCGTGCTCGCGTACCCGATTCGCGTCATACCTTCGTTGACTTGCCCCCAGCCGTTCGATAGCATGTGTTCCGAGCTTGCGAAAACGTTCACAAGCCGAATCACCCCATGCAAGGCTGGCTTTCCATCCTCATCATGATCGCCCTCGGCGCCGGCTTCGGAGCCGCTGCGATTGGGCTGTCCAGCCTCTTGGGCCCGAGCAAACCGACGCCAGAAAAGTCGGCGCCCTATGAGTGCGGTATGCCGCCAGTGGGCGACGCGCGCGAGCGCCAGTCGGTCAGGTTCTATCTTGTCGCCATGATCTTTCTCCTCTTCGACATCGAATTGGCGTTCCTGTATCCGTGGGCCATGGCGCTGCGTGATCTCGGTTGGAATGGCTTTGTGCAGGTCGCGCTCTTCATGTTCCTGCTCTTTGCCGGCTATGTGTATGTCTGGCGGAAGGGTGCGTTGAGCTGGGGAAGTGATACGTAGCTTTCAGCTTTCAGCTTTCAGCTGTGTGCTGATCATGCCGAAAGCCGATAGCTGAAAGCCGATAGCCGATAGCTGAGAGCCGATTTATGGGCCTGGAGTCTGAAATCCCCGTTCTGACGACGAGCGTTGAGAAGATGGTTCAGTGGGCGCGGCGGTCGTCCATCTGGCCGGTCACCTTCGGGCTGGCGTGCTGCGCGATCGAGATGATGGCCATGAGTTGTTCGCGGTACGACATCGCGCGCTTTGGCGCTGAGGTGTTCCGCGGCAGTCCACGGCAGTCGGACCTGATGATCGTCGCCGGCCGCCTGTCCCGGAAAATGGCTCCGGCGCTTCGGCGCGTTTACGATCAGATGCCGGAACCCAAGTGGGTCATCTCGATGGGCGCGTGCGCCTCGATCGGCGGTGTCTTCGACAATTATGCGCTCGTCCAGGGCGTCGATCAGGTCGTGCCGGTCGATGTGTACGTCCCTGGGTGTCCGCCTCGTCCAGAGTCTCTCATCTACGGCATTGTGCAGCTTCAGCGGAAGATCGCGCAGCAGAAGCTTTCGTAATGGATGCTGACGCACTCTATGCCGTTCTGCAGGACACACTCCCTGGCGTGCGAATGGAACGTGCGTCCAGTATCGACTTGCAGGAGACGTTCTACGTGCCGGCAGAGGATCTGCCTACGCTGGCGCGCGCACTACGCGATCGACCCGATCTGCAGTTCACGTTCCTGGCGGAGTTGACCGCGGTCGACTTCTGGCCTCGGGAGCCGCGGTTCGAACTCGTTTATCTTCTGGTCTCGGTCGAACGCCAGCTGCGCCTTCGGCTCAAGGTCAGGTTGGATGGGAAGGTCGCCCGAATGGCGACGGTCAGCGACATCTGGCCGGCCGCCAACTGGCTCGAGCGCGAAGTATGGGACCTCTTCGGCATTGTGTTCGACGGACATCCCGATCCGCGCCGCCTGCTCATGCCGGAGGACTGGGAGGGCTTTCCGCTGCGAAAGGACTATCCGGTGCAGATCAATCAGAAAGTGCAGTCGTCTTCTCCCATGCAGATGTCGGAAGACGAGTTCCGCGCCAACGTCCAGAAGGACCGGCTCAGTCGTGGCTGAAGGGGTCGATCTCCTTCGCGCGACGATTGCCGACACCATCGCGCTGCACGAGCGCGTGGCACACGATCCACAGTCCGTCGTCGATGCGGCGGCGGCGATTGTCGAATCGTTGCGCCGCGGCGGCAAGCTGATGCTGTGCGGCAACGGCGGGAGTGCGGCGGACGCGCAGCACGTGGCGGCGGAGCTCGTCAGCCGCTTTCTGCGGGAACGTCAGGCGCTCGCCGCGATCGCGCTGACGGCCGACACGAGCATCCTGACCGCGATCGGGAACGACTACACATTCGATCGCGTGTTCGCGCGTCAGATTGAGGCGCTCGGTCGCGCGGGCGACATCGTGTTCGGGATGAGCACCAGCGGGCGTTCGCGAAACATCGTCGCGGCGCTCGAAGCGGCGCGCGCGGGAGGGCTGAAAACCATCGCGCTGACGGGCCGCGACGGCGGCCCCGTCGGTGCGGCGGCCGCCATTCACATCAACGTGCCTTCGGAATCGACGCCGCGCGTGCAGGAAGTGCACATCACGCTGCTGCACGTGATCTGTGATTTGGTGGAGAGTGCCTTTGTTGCCTGATCTCTCTTTTTACCACGGAGGACACAAAGGACACAGGGAATCAATCCCTACGAGCACAGGTTTGACCCTCAGTGTCCTTAGTGTCCACCGTGGTCGGTAGCTCTTGACGATGCCTGAGCTCCGCAGCGAGACGATGACCGTCAACATGGGGCCGCAGCACCCCAGCACGCACGGCGTGCTGCGGCTCGTGCTGGAGCTCGATGGCGAGATCGTCCGGTCGGCCGCGCCAACCATTGGATTCCTGCACACGGGCATCGAGAAGACCACCGAACAGAAGAAGTGGCAGCAGGTGATTCCGCTCGTCGAGCGGATGGACTACCTCAGTGCGCAGTCGAACAGCATGGCCTTCTGCCTGTCGGTGGAGAGGCTGCTCGGCATCGAACTGCCCGAGCGCGTCCGGTGGATTCGCGTTCTCATCGCGGAACTCCAGCGCATCAACAGCCATCTCGTCTGGCTCGCCACGCACGGGATGGAGGTCGGTGCTGTCTCCGTCATGCTGTACTGCTTCCGCGAACGCGAGCTGCTGCTCAACATCAACGAGATGCTGGCGGGCTTCCGGATGTTCCCGAGCTATATGCGAGTCGGCGGACTTCGCGAAGACCTGCCGCGCGGGTTCCACGCTGCCGTGACGGCGTTCCTCGATCGCTTTCCACCGAAGCTGGATGAGTACGAAGCGTTGCTGACGAAGAATGCGATCTATCTCGCGCGGACGCGCGGCGTTGGCGTGATATCGCGGGAAGACGCCCTGGCGTACGGCTTGGTGGGACCGATTGCCCGCGCCACCGGCGTCGCCTACGACGTACGGAAGGCGTTTCCGTATCTGGGATACGAGACGCTCGACTTCAGCGTGCCGACCGAGACGGGCGGGGATGTCTACTCGCGCTATCTCGTGCGCGTCGCGGAAATGCGGGAAAGTGTCCGCCTCTGCCGTCAGCTCCTCGAGCGGATCACGCCCGCCGGCGCGTACGCCGTTGACGACCCGCGGATTACGCCACCGCCCAAAGACCGTGTCTACACCGAGATGGAAGCGCTCATCCAGCACTTCTTGATCTACTCCCAGGGATTCACGGTGCCGGCCGGCGAGGCCTACGTGCCCGTTGAGGGACCGCGGGGCGAACACGGGTTCTACGTCGTGGCCGACGGCACGAACCGTCCGTGGCGCGTCAAGTCGCGGGCACCGTCGCTGCTGGCGTGCCAGGCCCTCGAGAAGATGATTGTCGGCGGGCTGATCGCCGACGTCATCGCGGTCATTGGATCGATCGATGTGGTCATGGGAGACGTGGACCGGTGAGCTTCCATCCTGACATGAAGTACGGCGTGACGTTCCACAAGTCGTCGCGCGTGCTCGTCGAGCCCGGCGATCCGTTCACCTACACCGAGGACCACCGCGCCCGCTTCGATCAGATCGTGGCGCGGTACCCACCCGATCGCCGACCGTCGGCCGTGTTGCCGGCGCTGTACCTCGTACAGCACCAGCAGGGCTACGTGACGGCGAACGCCATGCGGTACGTCGCGGGTCTGCTCGGGATGACCGCGGCGGACGTCGAAGACGTCGTCTCGTACTACACGATGTTCTATACGAAGCCCGTCGGCCGGTTCGTCCTGAGCGTCTGCCGCACGCTGTCGTGCGCATTGAACGGCGCCGAACAGGTGACCGCGGCCATTCGTCAGCACCTCGGTATCGAGCCTGGTGAGACCGATGCAACGGGCACCTTCACGCTGCTCGAGGTCGAGTGTCTTGGCGCGTGCGACCGCGCGCCGGTTGTGATGGTGAACGACGCGTGGCACGAATGCCTGAAGGTTGGTGATGTGGAGAAGATGCTTGACGACCTGCGCGCGCGCGGCGAGTCGGCGCTCTCGGGGTGTCATCACGTCGTGGAGGCGGGACCGAAGTGACGCGTCATCACGAAGACACGAAGATCACGAAGAAGTGTTTTGTACGACAGAACCTTCGTGTCCTTCGTGACTTCGTGAAAAGGCAATCGCTGAAAGCAAGCTGCTGACCATGGAACCGCTGCTGACGAAGTACGTCCGCGAGCCGAACTGTTTCACGCTGGACTTCTACCTCCAGCACGAGGGATACGATGGACTGAAGAAGGCCCTCGCGATGACGCCCGACCAGGTCATCGACCTCGTCAAGGCGTCCGGTCTGAGAGGCCGGGGCGGTGCGGGCTTTCCGACCGGCATGAAATGGCAGTTCATCGACAAGAAATCGCCGAACCCGAAATACATCGCCTGCAACGCCGACGAGAGCGAGCCCGGCACCTTCAAGGATCATCTGCTCATGGAGCGGAATCCGCATTTGCTCATCGAAGGATGCACGATCGCCTGCTACGCCATCGGCGCGAAGGTCGCCTACATCTACATTCGCGGCGAGTTCTTTCACGTCCAGCACGTCCTGGAACGCGCGATTGACGAGGCCTACGCGCGAGGTTTTCTCGGGAAGAACGTCCTCGGGTCGGGTTTCGACTGCGATGTTTTCGTCCATCGAGGCGCCGGCGCCTACGAGGCCGGCGAGGAAACGGCTCTTCTCGAGTCGCTCGAAGGCAAGCGGGCGCAGCCGCGCAACAAGCCGCCGTTTCCCGCCGTTGTCGGTCTCTATAACTGTCCAACGGCGGTCAACAATGTTGAGACGCTGTCGAACGTGCCGTTGATTCTCAAGAACGGGGCGGAGTGGTTCAGCCGGCTCGGGCCCGAGAAGAACGGCGGACCCAAGCTGTACTGCGTGAGCGGACACGTGAAGCGCCCGGGCGTGTACGAGGCCCCGATGACCATCACGCTTCGCGAGTTGATTGACGGCTGTGCGGGCGGCGTGCGGGACGGCCGGACGCTCAAAGCGGTGATTCCCGGCGGGTCTTCGGTGCCAATTCTCCTGCCCGATCAACTCGACACCCAGGCCAGCTTCGACGGCGTACAGAAAGCCGGATCGCTCCTCGGCTCAGCCGGCATCATCGTGCTCGACGATACGACGTGCATGGTCTGGCTGGCCGAGAACCTTCTGCACTTCTACCGCCACGAATCCTGCGGCAAGTGCACGCCCTGTCGCGAGGGGACCGACTGGCTGCACAAGATTCTGCAGAAGATCGAGCACGGCGGCGGCCAG
Source organism: Vicinamibacteria bacterium (assembly GCA_041476545.1). Lineage (GTDB taxonomy): Bacteria > Acidobacteriota > Vicinamibacteria > Vicinamibacterales > CAVVIG01 > JBGOTP01. Next base: position 14,368 of record JBGOTP010000011.1, read on the forward strand.
GCGCGCGACCTCGATCTGCTCCTGAGCATTTCTGGCAACATCGCCGGCAAGACGCTCTGCGCCTTCGGCGACGCCGCAGTGACGCCGGTCCTGACGACGCTGAAGCACTTCCGACACGAGTACGAGGCGCACATCAGGGAAGGCCGCTGCACGCTGCCTGCCGACTGGCGAGCCAACCAACCCGTCGGAGCCCACTAGTGCCATCACCGAGCCACGAAGGGCACGAAGATATCCAGCTGTTCACATGACGCCGCTGCTTGTCGCCCAGATCGTCCTGACGCTCTTCGTTTTCGTGATGCTGCTGAACTCGGCGGCCGCGATGGTCTACGTCGAGCGCAAAGTCGCGGCGCTCCTTCAGCAGCGCATGGGGCCGTACCTCGTCGGGCCGAAAGGTCTCCTCCAGCCGATCGCGGACATCATCAAGCTGATGTTCAAGGAGGAACTCAGACCGGCAGCCGCCGACACCATCCTCTTTTCGCTGGCGCCGATCATTTCCGCCACGGCGGCCTTCGCCGCCTTTGCCGTCGTGCCCTTTGGCGCCGAGACCACATTCTTCGGCCTGCTGAATGAACCGCTCCGTCTGCAGGTGGCCGACGTCAATGTCGCGGTGCTGGTCGTCTTCGCGATCTCCTCGATGAGCGTTTACGGCATCGTCTTGGCCGGTTGGAGCTCGAACAGCAAGTACTCGCTCATCGGTGGCCTGCGTTCGTCCGCGCAGATGATCAGCTACGAGCTGTCGTACGGCTTGGCGCTGGCAAGCGTGATCCTCCTGGCGAACTCCCTGTCGCTCAGCGACGTTGTGAATCGGCAGGCGGGCGCGTGGTTCGGGACGATTCCCCGATGGTTCGTGTTCCTGCAGCCGGTCGGCTTTCTCATCTACATGACAGCCGGCGTTGCCGAAACGAACCGCGCGCCCTTCGATTTTCCTGAGGCCGAGCAGGAGCTGGTGGCCGGCTATCACACCGAATACAGCAGCATGAGGTTCTCCATGTTCTTTCTCGCGGAGTACATCAACATGGTGACCGTGTCGGCGGTGGCCACCGACCTCTATCTGGGAGGCTGGCACGGCCCGTTGCTGCCGCAGTCGCTTGGCTGGATCTGGTTTCTCGCGAAGGTTGCCGCGATTCTGTTTTTCTATGTATGGATGCGGTGGACGCTTCCACGATACCGCTACGATCAGTTGATGCGGTTCGGTTGGAAGGTTCTGCTCCCGGTCGCGGCAGTCAACCTGCTCGTGACGGCCGCAGGGGTGCTGTACTTTGGCCTGTAGGGGCTGTAACGCACGGTGCCGCATCAGGGCTGAGGGCGAAGGGCTGAGCGCTCGATGATGCTGTTCTACGTGTTCGCGACGATTGCGGTGGTGGCATCGATGCTGGTCATCGCGCAGCGGAATCCCATCTACAGCGTGTTGCTGCTCATCGTGTCGTTTGGCGCGCTGTCAGGCTTGTATGTGTTGCTCGACGCGCCGTTTGTCGCCGTCATTCAGATCATCGTGTACGCCGGCGCCATCATGGTGCTGTTCCTCTTCGTCGTCATGCTGCTCAATGCGCCAGTGGAGGATATGGAGGAACATCGGCTGATCGGCCGGGGTACATTGCGTCTTGGCGCCGCCCTGGCGGCCGTGCTGGGCGTCGAACTCGTCTGGGCGTTGACCAAGGCGGGCGGCGAGGCGGGCGCTCTTCCGGGCGCGTCGGTCAGCTCGGTTGCCGCGATCGGACGCTTGCTGTTCACGGACTATGCCTTTCAGTTCGAAGTGACGTCGGTCTTGATTCTCGTCGCGAGGGTCGGCGCGGTGATTCTCGCCAGGCGCGATGAGCCGCGCAGCGGTCGCACGGCGAACCCCGCGAACCCCGCGAACCCTGTGAACCCAGTGAACCCAGTGAACCCTGTGAACCCTGTGAACCCCGGAGAGTGAGATGCCCTCCCTCAATCAGTATCTGATTCTGTCTGCCGTGCTCTTTGCGATGGGGACCGCCGGGGTCTTCGTGCGCCGCAATGTCATCACGATCCTGCTGTCGATCGAGATCATGCTCAACGCCGTGAACCTGACGTTCGTCGCGTTCGGCCGGGCGCTGGGGTCGGCCGATGGGCAGGTCATCGTGTTTTTCGTCATGACGGTGGCGGCCGCCGAAGCGGCGGTCGGCCTGGCGATCGTCATCGCGCTCTTCCGTCACCGCGAGTCACTGAACCCCGACACGTTTACCCTGTTGAAATGGTGAAGAACAACACCGCATGTTGCTGCTGATTCCCCTGTTCCCGCTGATCGGCTTCCTGCTGAACGCCTCCTTCGGGCGCCGGCTGTCGAAGCCGCTGTCGGGCGGGATCGCCTGCGCGTCGATCCTCGGATCGTTCGGGATCTCCGTCGTCTCCCTGTGGCGCCTGCTCGCGCTCGAGCCGGAATCGCGGGCGATCGTGCAGGACGTATATCGATGGATCACGTCCGGCACCTTCAACGTCAGCCTCGCGCTACGCCTCGATCCACTGTCGGCGGTGATGATTCTCGTCGTCAGCGGCATCGGATCGCTGATCCACATCTACTCGACGGCGTACATGCACGGGGAATCCGACTCGGAGTTCGCGCGCTATTTTTCGTATCTGAATCTGTTTGCGGCGTTCATGCTCCTGCTCGTCCTCGGTGCGAACTTTCTTGTGCTGTTCGTCGGTTGGGAAGGCGTCGGACTGTGCTCCTACCTCCTGATAGGTTTCTGGTACCAAAAGAAGTCGGCGTCCGACGCCGGCAAGAAGGCGTTCATCGTCAATCGCATCGGCGACTTCGGTTTCGTGCTCGGGATCCTGATGGTCATCGTGCAATTCGGCAGCGTGGACTTCGTGGCGGTCGCGCGCTCGGCTGCCGCGCTTCGGACGGAAACCCTGTTCGGGCCGGTCTCGCTGCTCACGCTGCTGCTCTTTGTCGGCGCTACGGGCAAGTCGGCGCAAATTCCGCTCTACATCTGGCTGCCGGACGCCATGGAAGGACCGACGCCGGTCTCCGCGCTCATTCATGCCGCAACGATGGTGACGGCCGGCGTCTACATGATCGGCCGCAACGCCGTCCTCTTCAGTCATGCGCCGCAGACGCTGACGATCATCGCCGTCATCGGCGCGGCGACGGCATTCCTGGCCGGCACGATCGGTCTGGTGCAGAACGACATCAAGCGCGTGCTGGCGTACTCCACCGTGTCGCAGCTCGGGTACATGTTTCTCGCGATGGGTGTCGGGGCGTACGGCGCCGGGATTTTTCATCTGTATACGCATGCCTTCTTCAAGGCGCTGTTGTTCCTCGGATCGGGCGCGATCATCCACGCGCTGGCGGGCGAGCAGGACCTGCGGCGCATGGGAGGACTGAGAAGGGCGCTGCCGATCACCTATTGGTCCTTTGTCGTGGGCGCGCTTGCGATTTCTGGTGTGCCGGGACTCGCGGGATTCTTCAGCAAGGACGAGATCCTGTATCGCGCGTACGCGGGCGGGCACACCTGGCTGTTGGCGGTTGGGATGTTCACCTCGCTGATGACGGCCGTGTACATGTTCCGACTGGTCTTTCTTGCGTTTCACGGCGAACGGCGCACGGACCCCGACTCGTCCCTGCCTGCCTTGTCGGCCCCACCCGCCCTACCTGCCGTACCCGCCCATCACGCGGATGGACATCTGCACGATGCTCCCCCCGCCATGGCCGTGGCGCTTGTCGTGCTTGCCCTCGGATCGGTGGCAGCGGGTTGGGTGGGCCTCGGCGGCCGGTTCGAACGTTTCCTCGAGCCGAGCTTCCTGAACGGGTCCGTGGCGGTCGTCGACGCTGCCCGCGGGATCGGGGTCAGCGACGGAAGTGCTGCATGGCTGATGGTCGTGTCATCAGTCATTGCCTTTGCGGGCATCGGCATTGCGTGGTGGTACTTCATCAGAAACCGCGCAGCGGCCCGCTCTCTGTCTGAGCGATTCGGCGGGATTTATCGGCTGCTCGTCGGCAAGTACTATGTTGACGAGATCTACGACGCGGCCATCGTGCAGCCGATTCACCTCCTGTCGGAGGAGGGGCTGTGGAAGGGCGTCGATGCGCGGGGCATCGACGGCGCGGTCAACGGGGTTGGTGAACTGGTGAGCAGATCGAGCCAGGCGCTGCGCGTGGCGCAAACCGGCTCGGTGCGGGCCTACGCGGCGTCGCTGTTCCTGGGTGTTGTCGCGATACTGGGGTACTACTTGTGGCGATAGCGTCGCTCTTCGGCGTGGCTCGTTACTGTTGTGTATCACGATGCCACGAAGGTCACGAAGGTGGTTTTGATGAAAAAACGGTTCGTGGTCTTCGTGTCTTCGTGATGAACGGGGTCGACTAGCTGGCCATGCCGTTCCCCATTCTCACCTCCCTGATTGCTCTGCCGATTGCCGGCGCGCTGCTCCTGTTTGCTGTGGGGGATGAGGCGCGCCACGAGGCGTTGATTCAGCGCATGGCGCTCGTCGTCTCTGTCCTCGTCTTTGCCGAGGCCCTGCTGTTGTGGATGCGTTTCAATCCGGCGGCGGCAGATTTCCAGTTCGTGGAACGGCACGCGTGGATTCCGGCGTTCGGCATCACGTACGCCGTGGGCGTGGACGGCATCAGCCTGTTGCTCGTCGTGCTCACGGGATTCCTGACGCCGATCGCGCTGCTCAGCTCGTGGTCATCGATCCACAAGAAGACGCGCGCGTTCTGCATGGCGATGCTCCTGCTCGAAAGCGCGATGATCGGCGTCTTTCTCTCGCTCGACCTCTTTTTGTTCTATGTCTTCTGGGATGCGATGCTCATCCCGATGTACTTCCTCATCGGGATCTGGGGTTACGACCGGCGCGTCTATGCGGCGGTGAAATTCCTGTTGTACACGATGGCGGGTAGCGTCCTGATGCTGCTCGCGATTCTGGGTCTGGCCGTGCTGCACCGCACGGCGACCGGACTCTACAGCTTCGACCTGCAGGCGCTCTACGCGCTGGATGTGCCAGCGTCGCTTCAGTTCTGGTTCTTCCTCGCGTTCGCGCTCGCATTCGCGATCAAGGTCCCCCTGTTTCCGCTGCACACCTGGCTTCCCGACGCGCACGTCGAGGCGCCGACTGCCGGCTCCGTCATTCTGGCGGGCGTGATGCTGAAGATGGGCACCTACGGGCTCGTGCGGTTCGCGTTTCCGCTCTTTCCGGTGGCCGCGGCCTACTTCGCGCCGTCTCTCGCGACGTTGGCGGTCGTCGGCATCATTTACGGCGCGCTCGTCGCGATGGTGCAACCCGATCTGAAGAAGCTGGTCGCGTACTCGAGCGTGAGCCACCTGGGATTTGTCGTGCTCGGGATCTCGGCGATGAATACGCAGGGCGTGCAGGGCGCGGTCTACCAGATGCTCAACCACGGGATCAGCACCGGCGGGCTCTTCCTGCTGGTCGGCATGCTGTCCGATCGCCGGCAGACGCGTCTCATCGCCCAGTTCGGCGGGCTCAAGAACGTCATGCCACGGTTCGTGGCGGTCTTTCTGCTCGTGACACTCTCGTCGATCGGTCTGCCAGGACTCAACGGCTTTGTCGGCGAATTCCTGATTCTGCTCGGCGCCTTCACCTGGTACCCGTGGCTGGCCGTGTGTGCGGCCAGCGGCGTGATTCTGTCGGCCACCTACATGCTGTGGATGTTTCAGCGGGTCAACTACGGCCCGGTCGACAGCGACGAGAATGCGCGCCTTGACGATCTGCGGCCGCGCGAGTGGGCGGTGCTCCTGCCGATCGTCGTCCTGATCGTGCTGATGGGCGTGCTCCCCAACCTCTTTCTTCGGCCGATGAGCGCTTCAATCGAGCGGCTGGTCGGTCACGTGCGGCAGAGCGCCCCCGCGGAGATACAGGCGCATTCCCGATGGTGAATTCCTGACGTGACGTTGTCCTCCCTGAGCGCGATCGTGCCGATGGTGTGCGTCACGGCGGCGGGTCTCGCCGCAATGACCGCCGAGGCGTTTCGCGAGCCCGGCGAAACGCCACCCATTGGACCGCTCGGTGTGATCGGCCTCATCGGTGCCCTCCTGGCCTCGGTGCTGCTGTGGAACGGCAACTCGACCAGCTTCGACGTGGTCGTCGCCGACAATTTCGGTCTCTTCGTCACCGTTGTCCTCATCATCGTGGGCCTGCTTTCACTGGCGGTGTCGGGTCCCGTGATTGCCCGCGAACGATTGCCGCGCGGCGAGTACTACGCCCTCCTCCTGTTCGCGCTGGCCGGGATGATGCTGATGGCGATGGCCACCGATCTGCTCGTCATTTTTCTCGCCCTCGAAGTGCTGTCGCTCGCCGTCTACGTGCTCACCGGCATCCGGCGCGACTCGCCGAAGGCGAGTGAGGCGGCGTTCAAGTATTTTCTCCTCGGGGCGTTCTCGAGCGCGTTCTTTCTGTACGGCATCGCGTTCACCTACGGCCTGACGGGCAGCACGCGGCTCGCCCGCGTGGGTGGCCTCATGGCGGCGCAGGCCATGGCGCCGACGCCGATGCAGCTCGTCGCGCTCGGCCTCCTGCTCGTGGGGTTCGCGTTCAAGGTGTCTGCGGTCCCCTTCCACATGTGGACGCCCGACGCCTACGAGGGTGCCCCGGCGTCGGTCACCGCGTTCATGTCGAGCGGCGTCAAGGCGGCCGCATTCGCCGCGTTTGCCCGGGTCTTCCTCACGGCGTTCGAGCCGCTGCGCCCGCAGTGGACGGTCGTCATCTCTGTCATCGCCGCGGCGACGATGATCGGGGGGACGGTTGTGGGCGTGGCGCAGACGAACATCAAGAGGATGCTCGCCTATTCGAGCATCGCGCACGGCGGCTATCTGCTCGTGGCGCTTGTTTCCGCGAACGACGCCGGCAAGGGGGCGATCCTCTTTTATCTGCTGTCGTACGCCGTGACCAACATCGGCGCGTTCGGCGTGATTGCCCTCCTGGACACGTTCGACCGGCCGAACGACCAGATCCGCGACTATGCGGGGCTTTGGAGCGAGCACCCCGCGCTGGCGGCGCTGATGACGATCTTCCTGCTCTCGCTCGGTGGATTTCCGCCGCTCGGAGGGTTCATCGCGAAGTGGTATGTGTTCACGGCCGCCATGCAGGCGGGGCACGTCGAGCTGGCGATCATCGGCGCGCTCACAAGTGTCATCTCAGTCTTCTTTTATCTTCGTGTCGTCGTCATGATGTACATGACGCCGGACGCCGCACCTGCCCGATTCCCGGCGGTGCCGAAAATCGCCGGTGCCGCGCTCGTGGCGTCGGCCCTCATCATCTTCTATCTCGGCATTCTGCCGGCGCGAGTGCTCGGCTGGGCCGCGGCGTCGATCGGCACGATTTTTTAGCTGAAAGCTGATAGCTCTCGGCTTTCAGCTCTCAGTGTTGCAATATCATGTATCCGTCCGTGGCTCGGAGATGCACGTGCACCCCAGAGGTCCGACCGACACCGAACGTGACCTGATGCGGCTCGAGTCGGAGCTGAAGCGACTCGAAGCCGAATACAACATGTTCTTCTCGGGACGGCTGCCGAAGCCACCGTGGGAGACGCGCGCACGTGTCGCGGCGCTCATCAAGCGGCTCGATCAGGCCTACATTCAGAACTACGGTGATCGCTTCCGCCTCACCACGCTCCAGTCGCGCTACGCCGCGTTCATCAATCTCTGGGATCGCGGCATGCGGGCGCGAGAGGAGGGTCGGTCGGGACCCTTTCCCCAGAAGAAGAGCGATCCTGCTCCGACATCGACGACGGCTGAGGATCGCATCGTGCACGTCGCGGCGTTCCGCGATCCGCTTCAGGAGGTCGACAAACTGCAGAACCTGTACGACTCCCTCGTCGAGGCACGGCGCGACGTCGGCGAGGAGGCTGTGTCGTTTGACCGCTTCGCCGAACTGGTTCGAGAGCAGGTCCAGAAACTGAAGGCGAAGGGCGGCGTCGAGGTGGCGTTTCGTATCGCGGTCAAGGATGGGAAAGTGAACTTCACCGCTCGCGCCCTGAAGGGGGTTGCGGAATAACGTTGTGAGAATGTTCGGGTGGAGGGGCGAAGAGCCGGGCGCTCCGAAGAGCACCCGGCCGCCGGACGTGACTGGCTAGATCTTGGTGACGTTGCCGGCCTGCGGGCCCTTGGGGCCGTCAACGATCTCGAACTCAACTGCCTGGCCTTCCTCGAGCGAACGGAAACCGTCGCCCTGAATGGCCGAGTAGTGTACGAAGACGTCACTGCCTCCGTCACGTTCGATGAACCCATAACCCTTGGCGTTGTTGAACCACTTGACTTTGCCTGTAATGCGCATCGTTCTCTTCCCTGCTTGCTGCGACGCGACAAGGGTGCCGCGTCATTGAACAAAAAAAAAGGCCGCACTCTGCGGCCTTTCCCTTACGGCGCCAGGCCCGCCCGGCGTCCGAGGGATAATACTGGACTTTGACCCATATGCCAAGAGCCCTCTTGAGCGTCTCCGACAAGACCGGTATCGTCGAACTTGGCCGGGGCCTCGCGTCCCGCGGCTTCGAACTCGTGTCGACTGGCGGCACGGCACGGGCGCTCGGCGATGCCGGGCTGGCGGTGACCGGCGTTGCCGCCCTGACCGGCTTTCCCGAAATGATGGACGGCCGGGTGAAGACCCTGCACCCGGCGCTCCATGCCGGCATTCTGGCGCGCCGGGACCGCCCCGACGACCTCGCAGCGCTGGCGAAGCACGGTCTCGCCTTGACGGACGTCATTGTCGTCAATCTGTATCCGTTCGTGAAGGCGGCCTCGGATCCAGCAACCCCGTTCGAGAAGCTGGTCGAGGAGATTGACATCGGCGGACCGTCTCTCGTCCGCGCCGCGGCAAAGAATTTCCGGGGGGTCTTGGTTGTCGTGAATCCCGCCGACTATCCCAGACTGCTGGCTGAACTCGACGCGGGCCCAAGCCTGTCGTTTCGCTTCGAGCTGATGCGCACAGCACTCGCCCATACCGCCGCGTACGACACGGCCATTTCCGCCACGCTCGGCACGATCGTGCTCGCGGGCGATCGATTCGAGCGCCCGGCGTCCGCACCGTCGCCGGGACTGCCACGAACGACCGAGGGCGACGGAACGCCGACGATCGATCCAAACGGAGGGCAGCGGGCCCAATCTGACGGAGGAATGAGCGCCCGGCTCGATCTGTCGTTTGAGAAGATTCGCGATCTGCGTTACGGAGAGAACCCCCATCAACGTGCCGCCTGGTACCGACCGACCAGCCCTGCCTCGCCCGCCGGCCTTGGTGCCGCCACCATCCTGCAGGGCAGGGAACTCTCGTACACGAACCTGCTCGACCTCGACGCGGCCGCGCGCATTGTGGTTGAGTTCGACGAGCCGGCCGCGTCCGTCGTCAAGCACACCAATCCCTGCGGCGCCGCCACTGGGTCGTCGCCGGTGGACGCCTACGTGCGCGCGCGCGAGGCCGATCCGCTCGCCGCGTTCGGCGGCATCGTCGCCCTGAACCGGCCGGTCGATCTCGCGGCGGCCGAAGCGATCGTCTCCACCTTCATCGAGGCGGTGATCGCACCATCGGTCGAAGCGGCGGCGCTCCCCATTCTGGCGAAGAAAGCCAAGATGCGCGTGGTCACCGCCGATTTCTCGGCTCTTGTCGGTGGCGCGATCGAATTCAGGTCGGTGCTTGGTGCGCTGCTCGTACAGGCACGCGACATGGTCGTGGAAGCGCGTCGCCCCTGGATTGCCGCGCGTCCGGAAGGATTGCGCGTCGTCTCGAAACGGCAGCCGTCGTCGGAGGAGTGGGAGGCGCTGCGTTTCGCGTGGCGCGTCGGCGCGCATGTGAAGTCGAACACGGTGATCTTCACGGATGCGCAACGCACGCTCGCGATCGGCGCCGGTCAGATGAGCCGAGTCGATGCGGTCAACGTCGCGGTGATGAAGGCAAAGGCCGCGAATCGATCGCTGTCCGGGTCGGTTGCCGCATCGGACGCGTATTTTCCGTTCCGCGACGGACTGGATGTCGTGGCCGCCGCCGGCGCGACCGCAGTTGTTCAGCCTGGTGGATCGATCCGCGATGCCGAAGTGATTGCCGCCGCCGACGAGCATGGCATGGCGCTGGTGTTCACCGGCCGCCGGCACTTCCGTCACTAGCGACGGTTTTCAGACCATTGTGACTGTTGCAGCAGTGCTGATCTTTGTTGAAACAACGAGTGCATGCAGGATCTCGTGCTTGGTGCGCCGCCGCGCCACGACAGGCGCGGCGGCCGGACGATGTCGGCGGCCGGCGTTGTCACCGCCTCGCGATTGATTCTCCGGTGACGACGAGCTCCACGCGCCGGTTCTTCTGACGTCCCTCCGCCGTGTCGTTCGAGGCGACCGGCCGGGATTTGCCAAAGCCGGCGGTCGCGACTGCCTCCCCGATGCCCTGTTGGACCAGAAAATCGCTCACTGAGATCGCGCGCTGTTCCGACAGCCGCTGGTTGTAGCTATCAGACCCCACGCCGTCCGTGTGCCCTTCAACCGCCACGTGCAGTCCCCGATGCGCGGCGAGAATCCCGGACACCCGCGCGAGCTTCTCGCGCGCGCCGGGCTTGAGACTCGCGCTGTTGAAGTCGAACAACACGTCGGACAGGTTCACGATCAGCCCTCGGGCTGTTTCGCGAGTTTCGAGGATGGTGTTCAGCTGTGTGCGCAGGCCGTCCCGGAACTCGTCGCGCTCGTGCTGGGATTGTTCGGCAAGACTCCGCGCCCGCTGTGCCTGCGCCTCGGCGTCGCGCCGCGCCGCGTCCGCCTCCGCCCGGGCGGAAAGGGCGCTCGCCTTCTCGCGCTCCGCGGCAAGTCTCGCGGCTTCCGCGTCAGACCTCAGCCGATCGGCCGCCGCCTGGCGATCGCGCGCTTCGCGCTCCCGTTGCTCGGCTTGCGTGCGCTCCAGTGCGATCCGCTCCTGATCCGCCCTCTGCAGCGCAATCAGCCGCGCATCCTCCGCTGTCTGCACTGCCTGGCGCGCCGGCATCTGCACCTCGTTCCCGCGCTTGCGCCGATCCCGCGCGCGCTCGGCATCCGCGAGCAGCCCATTGGCTCTCGTGAACGTGTCGGCGGCGTACTGGTCGGCGCCCGCCAGGCGCGCGAGCGCCACGGCGTTCCTCGCCTCCGCCAGATCCAGCGGAGCCCCGGGCTCGAGCGGCTTCACTTTCAACCGGGCGACGTCCTGATTCATCAGGTACGTGCCGCGCTTCAAGAGATCGTATCGCGCCTGGATCGTCTCTATTTTGCCGTTCGTCCCCTTGCGCAGCACGTTCTCCATCACGACGACGTCGCTTGGCTGCGTCACCGCGAAGTACGGTTCGGCCGTGACGATCAACGCAAACGCCTGGAGTTCGGTGGTGACCCGGACTTGCGCGTCGTCACCGTCCACCTGCATCTCACCGAGATTCGTCGCGCGGCCTTCTGGAGTGACGGCCCAGAGCACATAGGTGAGGTACTCGCGCCCGAACTTCGTCGCCGAATCGAGCCTGTCGAAGCTCGCGTCAACGGTGATGTACCCCTTCTCACCCGATATCGTCGCCTTGCCGCGGGCGCGCGGCAGAAGCGCCGTGCCTTCGAAGTCGACCCTCGTCTCGCCCTTTCGCGGACGATAGTTGATCGCCGGTGTTGTGTGCCCGACGACAGTGACTTGGAAGATGGGTACCTGTCCCTCGGACGCGGGCGCGGGTCGCTGAGTAGGATTCGCCGCTGTCTGCGAAAGCGCCGGACGAGTGAGCGAGAAGCTGCACACCAGCAGCGCCGCCGCAATGACCTTGACCATTGGATCACCTCCGAGCGCACGGAAAAGCAAATCCGCGGCCACATTTCACTGCGGCTGGCTCACGGTCATCCATCCTGTTGAGCTGTCGTAAATCACTCCGTGTGTGAATTCTGATTGACGCGGATTGCTGCGAGCTGAGCATTTTCGGTTCCGGCGAGGGCGTGGGATCGTCGCATTACCCGCGTGAAGGTCGTCTATAGAGGCAAGGGATTCCGGTCGTGCGACGACTCTTTCGACAGATTGGGTCGTCTACGCCAAACCTCCGGCGGCGTGTCCGACGTGGACTGTCGAACCGGCGGCGTGATCGTTATTCCTGAGCAGCTAGAGGCTGCGGACGGTCCAACCGAGACCGTGCGGCGTTCGCTCTCAATCGCCTTGTCAATCGCGTCCTGCGGTTGATCGGCCGTTCCGCGCGGCGTTTCACCTGGTAGAGAGCGCGGTCCGCGGACCGCACCAGTTCGTCGAGCGTATTCCCGTCTCGAGGATGACTGCTGGCACCCATACTGGTTGACACGCGAGGCACCTCGGGATCGAGGGCAAGGTGTTCACAGATTCGGCGCCCGATCGCGCGGGCCTCACGAACGCCGGTTTCAGGCAACACAATCGCAAATTCGTCACCCGCGTACCGGGCAGCTGTGTCGATGGATCGGCAGGACAGGCGGAATGCATTCGCTAAGCGCCGGAGCGCCCGGTCGCCTGACAAGTGCCCGTACTGATCGTTGATTTGTTTCAGCCCGTTGAGGTCGAACAAGAGCACCGCAAAAGGTCGTCCGGTGCGCTGTGACCGTTTGATTTCGGCGTCCACGACTTCAACGAGGCGACGGTAATTGGCCAAACCGGTGAGGGGATCGGTGGCTGCGAGCTGCCTGAGGTGATCCTCGAGCGCGCGCTGGGTCGTGATGTCTTCGACGATGACTTCGCAGCCATCGAGCACGGCCGTCTCGTCGTTGATTCTCCGTCCGGCGACGCGGGCCTTGATGGGCGTGCCGTCCTTGTGCGTCAACTCGACTTCGAGGCGGTCGATGCAGCCCACAAGTTGATAATCTTCGAGCAACTGCGCCCGCTCTGAAGAACTGGCAATGAGACTGGTCGCAACATAGGCGGCGAGCAGTTCGGCCTGTGACGAATATCCGAGCATGGTCACTAACGCCTGGTTCGCCTCCATCGGCCGACCCTGTTCATCAAGTCGACAGATTCCGTAAGCGGGGTTGTCTGACAAGGCGCTATAGAGCGCCTGCGAGCGGCTCAACTCCTCTTCGGCGCGCTTTCGTTCGTCGAGCAGCCTTCGCTCTTCCACCGCCAGCGCGGCCGCGAGCGGCAGCAAGCTGGGTCTGTTCCGGTCAACGCAATCGGCGGCTCCGCTCAACATGTACTCAGTCACCACATCATCGGAGTTGTCCGACACGAGGATAAAGGGAACCTGTGGATCGCTCTGGTGCAGGAGTTCCAAGGCCTGCAATCCTGTCCATTCGCCCATCGCGTCAACCGAGACGACGACGTCAAAGGTTTGAGAACGCAGCAGCGCCACAAACTCCCGCGCGTCCCGCGCCACTTGCGAGAACAGTGCGAACTGTGCCCGCTGGAACTCGTGGATGAATGACTCCGCCTCGACGGCGTTGGGACTGGCGACCAGAATTCGCATGGGCCGACGTCCGTCCAACGCACATCCCTGGCGTGTCTCGCGACTCAGTGTCACCGGCATGGACAGTCTCCTTAACGGCTGGGGCATCGCCACGCCACAGGAGCATGATGTGTGCCGCGAGTCTGAGTCCCTTCGTTAGAGCTCAGCTGTGGGCACGAAGTCTGCAAGCATGGCCGTAACCTGGGCAGAAAATCACGACCGGATTTCCTTGACTAGGTGGGTGGTTTGTCCCGATTATCTGAATAACCGTGCCTGACCGAGGGCTCTGGCCGATGTACAAAATCGCTGCGCTCTGTATAGGATCGCGACACCACACTAGGCCGACCTCTGTGAGGAGGTTCTTATCATGAGCGGCACGAGACCGGTGCGGGTCCTGATTGTGGACGATGACCCGGACACCTTGGAATGGATGAAGCTCCTGCTCGAGCACGCCGGCTACGTCGCGCAGACAGCGGCAGCGGCGGCTTCCGCCGAGCAGATCCGCGATTCCTGGCGACCGCAGCTCGTGCTGATGGACCTGAAACTGCCTGACGTGGATGGTATTGACCTGCTGAAGCGGTTCAAGCACGCCGCGTCGACTGCCGAAATCATTGTGATCACGGGCCACGGCAGCGTGACGACGGCGGTGGACGCGATGAAGGCAGGAGCCTACAGCTTCATCGAGAAGCCGGTGGATCCGGATGTCCTGCTGGCCATGATGGAGAAGGCCCTTGAACGATCGCGCCTCGCTGATGAGAACCAGCGCCTTCGCGAGGGACTTCAGTACGGCGCCTCGTTCACCGACATCATTTCAAACGGCGGGAAGATGCTGCGGCTCTTTCAGTTGATGAGCCTGTCGGCGCCCACTGACGCGAACATTCTGATCCATGGCGAAAGCGGGACAGGCAAAGAGCTGGTGGCCAGCGCGATTCACGACCATAGCAAGCGCGCTCACGGGCCGTTCATCAGGATTAACTGTGCGGCTGTCCCGGCGGATCTCATTGAATCGGAACTCTTCGGCCACAAGAAAGGCGCCTTCACTGGCGCGGTGGCCGACAAGGTCGGGCTCGTGGAGATGGCCGGCGGCGGATCGTTGTTCCTCGATGAGATTTCCGAGATGCCGCCGCATCTTCAGGTGAAACTGTTGCGGCTGCTGCAGGAGAGGGAATTCCGCCCGATTGGCGGCAACCGCGTCGTCCATGCTGATTTTCGCTTGATTTGCGCGACCAACGCCTCGCTCGATCCGGGGTCGCGCAAGCTCCGCGAGGATTTGTACTTCCGAATCAACACCATTACCCTCGAGATTCCTGCCCTGCGCGAACGCCCTGAGGACATCCCGTTGCTTTGTGAGCACTTCCTGACGAAGTTTGCGAGGCAGCACGAACGTGATGTGCGGAGGATTCACCCCGCCGCCCAGGAAGCCCTGATGCGCCACGGCTGGCCGGGTAACGTCCGCGAATTGGAGCACGTGCTCGAGCGCGCCGTAATCGTCGCGGAAGGAACAGATATTGGCTCAGCCGACCTTCCCGATCTGGCGGAAGTTCGGCCGAGCGTCGCGCCCACGGTCGCCGGCGTCACTCCCGGTCAGCTGACGCTGGCCGACACCGAGCGGATGGCCATCCTGCAGGCACTGGAGCAGACCAACGGGAACAAGCGTGCCGCGGCTGATATCCTCGGAATCTATCGACCCACCTTGTACGGGAAAATGAAGAAATACAAGCTTGGGGATTACAGTGCGTCAAGGGTCGCCAAGTAAGAGGGGCCGGAGCGGTCGGATCTCTCGCAGGCTCGAGAACATCCCCGCATTTCGCGAGCCGCGCGGGGTGACGACGCGGCCATGGCATCGCGGCGCAGCGCTCAACGCGATCCTCGGCTATGCGAGCATCCTGTGACTCCTGACGATGCCGGCTTGCTCGTGCTCATTGCGGACGACTTCCAAGACGCCCGCGAGATGTATGCGGAGTATTTCGCGTTCTCAGGTTTCCGGGTCGTGGAGGCATCGACTGGAATCGAAGCGATCGAGAAAGCCATCGAGTTGACTCCCAACGTCATCCTGATGGATCTCTCGCTTCCAGGCATAGATGGATGGGAGGCGACCAGGCGCCTCAAGGCTGACCGCCGGACCAAGCACATTCCGCTGATCGCGTTGACGGGGCACGCGCTGACGGGATCCAGTGAAAGCGCAAAGGCAGCCGGGTGCGATGCATTCGTGACGAAACCATGTTTGCCCGACGCGCTCGTTGACGAGGTCAGGCGGTTGCTGGCGGCCTCGGACGCGGAGGGCAATCGTCGCGCGCCGCAGGACACGAATCCTTCCGCCTGAGCTTGGTGCTGTTCTTGCTCACAACTCGACATCTCTACGTCTCGGCCCAAGAGACTGTAGCGAATCACGACAATTCGTAGCGAGTTACGACACCTCGGAAGCTGGGCACGAGAA
>JBGOTP010000012.1:0-29584 GCA_041476545.1 Vicinamibacteria bacterium
ATGAGCAGCGGCGAGATCTCCGCGAGCGGCACCTCGATGCGCTGCTCTGTGTAGACCGTGAATGCCGGTGCGTCATGTTCGTCGTATACCGACGTGGCTTCGTCCATGACCTGCATGCGGCCAATGGCGCGCTCGTCGGGCAATCCTCTGCGAAGGCCCGCGAAAGCCAGCAGACTTACGACCGACACACTGACCAGTGCCACGCCGGCGACCAGCCGCCATTCCCGCCTCAGCTTAAGACGCACCTGCTGAATCACGGTCGCCTCTCTGCGTGGACGATGAAACGCCTGGGCGCGTGACCGACATACGAAAACGGATAACACGTGATGAGTGTCAGCGTTGGGCGCTCGGTGGGGTTCAAAACCGACACGTCGTCGGGATCGACGATCGTCGTTTCGCGAACGTCGTAGAGAAATTCGCCCCGCGGCGTCGTCACCTGGATCTCATCGCCGACCACGACATCCTTGAGTGGACGGAAGAACGTGTCGCGATGGGCGGCGAGGGCCACGTTCCCGTTTCCGCGGTCCCAGGGCTGCCGCGTATCGGGCAAGTGTCCAATCGCGACGTTCAACGCGCCGTCGTCGTCGCCTTCGACTACCACCGCTGAAAGATGCAGGCGGAGGATCGTGAGCGATCCGATGAGATCGCCGGTGTGGAGGGGCACGCTCGTCGCCGGAGCGGACACGGGAGGCACGGCCATGAGCAGCTGTTGCAGCGCCGCTTTCTCGTCGCGCTGATAGCGCCGCGCCTCGGCCGTCACGAAACCGGCCCACACGAGACACACGGCGCCGAGCACCAGCAGGCAGCCCTCAATCCAGTGAAACACGGGGATCAGACGGGTGTCTGACCCCAAGATCCGGCGACGAGGCCCGGCGGGTTCGGTGCTGGCCGCCATCACATGTGCCCGGCGAGATATCCCGCTCGCGTCCGCACCACCACGCGGCGGCGGTCCGGCCGCTGCACGACGACGCGCAGCTTCCGAAGTGTTCCGTCGCGAGCGGGGTTTGTCGGCACGTAGCCGACGGTGTACACGTGTCGAATGTCGCGGGCGATGCGCTGCAACGCGTCGGTGATGCCGCGCGCATCGGCTGGCTCGAAGGCCTCTCCGCCGCTCGTCTCGGCAATGCGCTTGAGCAGCTTCGGATTGGCGTCGCGCTCGACCGGATCGACGAGCGCCACCGTGTAGATGAGGGCGTTCGATGTCAGCGTCTTCGTCATCACGTCGCTGAGCGTGGCGTGGCTGGCGTTGTCGCCGCCGTCGCTCACGAGCACGAGAACCTTGCGTTCATAACGTCCCCGTCTGAGATGGTCCAACCCCGCCGACAGCCCGTCGAAGAGGGCCGTCCGTCCCCGCGCGCCGAGCGCGTTTGCGAGCGCATCCCGCAGCGTCGAAACGTCGCTCGTGAACGGCGCCCCGGCCGGCAGCGCGGCGCGCACCTCATCGTTGAACGCCAACACAAACAACTCATCCTGCGGATTGCTCGCCTCGGCGAAGGCGGTGGCCGCGAGGACGACCTGGTCGCGGTTTGGCTGCATGCTCCCGCTGTTGTCCACCACGAGGCCCACGGTGACCGGCGCATCCTCGCTTGTGAACACACCGATCGATTGAGCGTGTCCGTCTTCGAGAACGGTGAAGGCACTCTTCGTTAGGCCGGTGACGGGCTGACCCTTCGTGTCCTTCACCGCGACGTGCACGACGACAAGCTCCGACTCAACGGAAAACACGGGGCGATCCTGCGTGGTGGCCGCAGTCGTGATGCCACACACGAGCGCGAGCGCGACGCCGATCACCCCCATAGGAGAACGTCGAGAGTGCCGAAACGCTCGTGGCACTCTTGACATTTTTGTCAAGCGCGCCCCGTACGCCAGCCGCGGATGCTCACGGCGGCGGCGATCAAGCACAGCCCGATGAGCGACAGCAGCGGCGTCGCGCCGCCGGTCCGCGGCAGGCTCGTGCGGGCGGACGCCATTTGCCGAGGTGCGGACTGAATGTCGAGCGAGCTCGGCGCCGCAACGCCTGACTGCGCGGTGCCGCTCGGTGTTGACGAGGCGATCGCGCCGGCGTTCACCGGTGTCTCCTGTCCGCTCGGCCCTACGCGGACGTCGTCCGATGTATCGGTCTGCGCTGTCGTGCTCGTTTCCGCGGCCGTCGTGAGCACCGGTTCGCCGGAGATCTTCGCCAGGCGGCGCGCCTGTTCCTTCGGATACACGAACTCGCGTCCCGTCACCTCACCGGGATACCACATCGTCTTGATGGCAGGCGGCGTGTCGGCCGGCGATTCCATGAATCTCACTTCCGCATCGCGGGGGGCAGTTGGACGTTGGGCGTCTCGCGTGAAGAACATCCCGTAGACGCGCTTGCCGTCGGCACTCAGCACCTGGATGACGCGACGGCCGCTGTCCGGATCCGCCAGCCGAAAGATGTACTTGCCGGGCGCGAGAGCCACGCCTGGTATCTCAACGGCTCCGCTGAACGTGAAGAAGACTCGCTTGTCGAGCGTCTGCGCGGACGCCGTGCCCGCGATGAGTCCAGCCCAGAGGGCCACGGCCCAGGTGCAATACATGAGTTTTTTCGTCAACACATCAACCTCCTTGAAAGTCTTCGCCTTGTCGTGAGACGGGAGAGCAAGGGTGCTGCCATCCGTGGAACGGTCGAGGTTCTGCTCAGCCGTCAGGCTTCGGCGGAGGCTTTCGCGCGATGCATCGCCTCGTCGGCCGCGCAGAGCACGTCTTCCGGCTTCGGGCCGCTCTGCGATCCGAATGCACTCCCACGCTCGCGCTCGCTTGGATTTCGCCCCTCGATGGTGAGCGGCCTGTCGAGCGTGTTCATACTGCGACGCTGATGTATGAAAACCTGTCATCGAGGGGCGGAGCACGACGCGGCGGGCAGGAGCGGATCGGATGAAAGCTCATCAGCGGGAACGCCGACACGACGGAAGCACGGGATCCTCGACCACGCCCATTGACGGTGGCACCGGCTCGAGCGCCTCCCCGGCCTCCTTGTCGCTCACGACGAGCCACGACGTTCGGTTCATTGGCCATGGCTATTGCTCTTGGTGAGTATGTCGTGAACCGCCGGCTTCAGGCCGGACAGGATGAAATTGATAGTACTTTCGTCGCGTGCCCGTGCCACGTGGAAATGCGCGGCCGCCTGCTGCCCCTGCGTTTTCTGAATCAGAATTTTCTGAAGGCTTTCACTGAAAAACGCGTTTATCGCGCCGCGGTCCTCTGTCTTGGAGTAGTGCACCACGAGATCGCGATATCGCGCCGAGAGATCGCCCGTCAGCTTGCCGGAACGGATCGCCATCGTGGTCTTCGCTGTTTCGAGCACGCCATCCACACGAACGCCGTCGTTCTTGAAGAAGTAGGGATCCATGTCGCGAAGCGCCAGATGCTGCAGACCGATCTGGAGGTGGTCGTCGTTCTTCGCCGCGAGCAAATCGAAATCCGCGTGGAGCTGGACGTTCGCCGATCGCTCGAGCTGGCTCGATACGTCAAACGTCGTGTGCGAGCTCCCCAGTCCAGGGCGGCTCGAGAAATTGTTGGCGGTTCCCTCGACATGCGAAACCCGAATGACCGCGTCGCGGCCCTGCACGCGATGAACGTACGTAAAACTGCCGTCGCTCACCGATACTGCGGCGACCATCAGAGGCGGAAGATTCAGGGGGAACGTCTCGGGAGAAGGCGTGGTCGTTGGCTTCGGATCTTTCTCGATCACCCGGAACACGGGTTCGGACACGGCGATGTGCGCGAACACCCACGTGCTATGGAGCAAGGGGCGATGCGCGAGTGGGCCTTCGAGTCGATCGATATCAAAGCTCACTTCAACGAAGTCGTTCGGGTTGCTGTGATAGTGAACGCCCTCCGCGACGACAACACCTGAGGCCAGATTCACCAGGACCCGATCCACATCGAACGTGCACCCATCGCAGCCATCCCGAACGGCCGCGAGCAGCTTGCGCTTCGCGAACGTCGGCGTGCCCAGAGTGACCGCAATCGCTCCAGACACGCCGACGGCCGCGACCAGAAGCACGACGATCGCGGGCCCGCGGCGCCGCACTCACATCACCTGACGCGGACGTCCCGACACCAGGTGCACGGCGACCAGGACGATGCCGATCAGGAACAGAACCCAGGCGATTTGCGACGCAATGGCCGCGACGCCGTAGATGCCGAGTGCCCCGGCGATGAGGCCAACGATGAGAAACATGAGCGCGTAGTAGAGCATGTGCTCCTCCTGTGCCGCATACACAGCAGGAGCCATGCCAGGTCGCGCGCATGGACGAGCTTCGGGGCGTTGGTGCTATCGCGACTTGCGCGCGAGCGGGGCGTTCCGGCCGTGCTATCGACGGTCGCGGCCGCGATCGCCGCGCACGGGCTGGAGCGATCCTGGCCCGGCAACGATGCCCACCAGTGTCCTTGTCGACGACCTCGAACGCGTGCCCGACGTGCCGCTCACGGTCCTGACCGCGGAGTCTTCCGAGGGATTGCTGCCGCCCGGTCTCGCTGGCTTTCGCGCAAAAGCCGACGCCTTACGGGGCGATTGGCTCGCGAGCCAGCAGCAATTCGCACGACGTTCGACTCGCGGTACCTGGCGCGTCGTACCGGGCAGCGGCCATTTGATCGCCAGCAGCCAACCGCACGTCGTGACCGAAGCGGTGTTCGATGTACTGACCCAGATTCGGCGCTGACTTCTGGGGCGCAACGTGGCGGAATCACTCCTCATGAGTCGCGCAGAGTCGACGAATCGTCTCGTCCAGCCCAACGGCAATCCGGGGGAATGAACCCGACTTAAATCGAGATAGCGTCGAATATGCCATTGCGTTGTCTAGGACTCGACGGTATAGTTTACGTAATGGTTAAATATTAACGATTAGGGTAATAGTGCGTCTGGAAGGAGCGGTTGGACGATGAACGCGACCCCTAAAGGATGGCCGAGACTCACCCCGGCTGTGTTCTATGACGATGCGGCCGCGGCGATTGACTGGCTGTGTCGGGCCTTCGGCTTCGACGTGCGTCTGAAGGTCGAGGGAGACCATGGCCGGATCGAGCACTCTGAGCTCGTCTACGGCGAGGGCGTCCTCATGGTCGGCCAGGCAGGACCGAATCCGCGCCGCCCGGAGATGAAGTACCCCACCAGCCCCAAGACGGTCGGCGGCGCGAATACGCAATCCCTCATGCTGTACGTCGACGACGTTGAGGCCCACTGCTCGCGGGCACGGGCGGCCGGCGCGACTGTTTTCGCTGAACCCGAGGTGCACGACTACGGCCCCGACCACTGGTCCGACCGCAGCTATGGTGCCTTGGATCTCGAGGGGCACCATTGGTGGTTTACGCAGCGGCTGCGCGACCCGCAACGCTGATGTCGACCGCTCACATCGACCACACGCTCCTCGCGCTCGCTGATCCAACCCGGCGTCGCGTCGTCGACCTGCTGCGGAAGAAGCCACAGCGCGCCGGTGACATCGCCGCGGCCCTTTCGCTCAGCGCGCCGCGCCTGAGTCGCCACCTCCGTGTGCTGCGGAAGAGCGGCCTCATCGAGGACAGCGGGGTCGAGCATGACGCCCGCGTCCGTGTATACCGGTTGCGGCCAGAACGCTTCGCGATCCTTCGCACCTGGCTTGAAGAGGTCGAAGCATTCTGGTCGGCCGAGCTCTCCGCGTTCAAGGCGCATGCCGAGCGAACGCGGGGCCGGCGATGACCGTGAGTCGCTCAGGCGTCTTGCCAGCGGGCGACCGGGCAACGGTCTCGGTCACCATCGCGGTGGCCCCGGCCGTCGCGTTCGAAGTCTTCACACAGGAAACCGACTTATGGTGGCGCCGCGGCCTGCCGTACCGCCTTGCCGGACGGCGCCCTGGGTCGCTGTCCTTCGAGCTTGGGCCTGGGGGCCGCTTGTTCGAATCGTTTGAGACGCCCTCAGGCACCCAGGTCTACGAGGCCGGCCGTGTGACCGTGTGGCAGCCGCCGTCGCGTCTCGTCTTCACGTGGCGCAACGCCAATTTCGCAGCCGAGGAGAGCACCGAGGTTGAAGTCCTCTTCGAACCGACACATACCGGCACTCGAGTGACGGTGCAGCATCGAGGCTGGTCGGCCATCAGACCGGGCCATCCGGCGCGGCACGGTCTCGATGGGGCGGCATTCAGCCGCATGATGGGCCTGTGGTGGGGGGATCTCATGACGGCCCTGCGCGAATTCATAGAGACACGAGGCACCGATTGACAGACAGCACACCGACCAACGACGAGACAATCCTGCGTGGCACGCGTGGGGAGCGGATCGCATGTCATTCGCCAACCGGACCGCGTCGTCTTACGTCGCGCGAATCGTAGTGATCGATCCGTTCATAACCGACGTCACAGTCCCCGCAGTCACAAAGAATGGTGGTTGGCTATGAATCCATGGGTCGCGAAAGCGGTGATACTCGCAGGCACGCTGGCCATGATCGTGATTCGTGCGCCGCACGGTCGCCGGAGTCGAAGTGTCAAGATCGCCCGCAGTCACAAGACCACCCTGGAGACGGTCCTTTTGGTTCTCGCGTGGGTCGGATTCTTCGTCCCTCTGATCTGGGTCGCGTCACCCGTGTTCTCGTTCGCTGAGTACCCGCTGCGCACCAGCCCGCTCGTTGCCGGCACGCCGTGCCTCGCGGCCGGCCTCTGGCTCTTCTATCGGTCGCACGCCGATCTCGGGACGAATTGGTCGATCACTCTGGAGGTACGTACGGAGCATCAACTCATCACGCAGGGCGTTTATCGCGGGATCCGCCACCCGATGTATTCGGCGTTGGCCCTCTATGCCATCGGCCAGGCTCTGGTGATCCCGAACTGGGTGGCGGGTCTCTCGAACGTGATCGCATTCGGGGTCCTCCTTGCACTTCGTGTCGGCGCAGAGGAGAGAATGATGGCCCAGCAATTTGGCGCAGAATACGCGGCGTACTCGGCACGAACGAAGCGTCTGGTTCCTGGCATCTGGTAGACGGCGAACAGACGATAGGAAGCATTAGGCGGGTCTGGTCAACAGAATGACCCCTTATGAGACCCGGACATCCTCCATGGCTCGCTTTGCCACCCTCTGACAGCGGCGGGTTCGTGCTGACCACGGACTCGCCGCCGTGTTGTCTGTGTCTCCGGAATGATCTGTCACCCTTCGCGCAGCACCATCGCCGGATCGAGCCGTGCGGCGCGGACGGCTGGTATCCACGCGGCGATGATGCCCACGGCCACGAGCACCGCAGCCGCGCCTGCGAATGTGAGCGGATCGCGAGCCTTCAGCTGAAACAGCAGCGTCTCGACGAAACGCGCCGCCCATAGGCTGCCCGCCAGGCCGAAGGCAACGCCGGCTGCGATCAATATGCCGACGCGCTGGAACACGAGACGCACGATGCTGAACGGGGTAGCACCGAGCGCCATGCGCAGCCCAATCTCGGTCTGCCGCGCGCGCACCGCGTGCGCAACGACTCCGTAGAGCCCGACGGCCGCCAGGAGGAGCGCGAGCCCGCCGAAGAAAGCCGCGAGCATCGCGATGAGTCGCTCCTGTGCGACTGTTGCCTCGACGAGCTGATCGAAGGTTCCGAACGTGAAGGCGACGGTCGGATCGGTGTCCGCCAACACCTTCGTTACCGCTCGCTCGACCGCTGCGCGCTGACCGGGCGCGGCGTTGATCGTCAGAAGCACCGTCGGCCAGAAGGTTTTGGGGTCGTGCTGCGCGACTGGGAAGTACATCGTCGCCAGCATGCCGTCGCGTGGACTGGTGTAGACGGCATCGCCCACCAGACCGACGATCTCGAAGCGCCTGGCCGTGTCGCGTCCGACACGAATGTGTTGTCCAAGCGGCTGCTGGCCGGGCATGAACCGGCGCACGAACGCTTCGTTGACGATGACCACCGGAGCGCTGCCTAGGCCGTCGCCGACCTCGAAGTCGCGACCTGTGCGGAGTGGCATCCCCATCGTCTCGAACCACCCCGGTGTCGTCACGTTCAGCCAGACCGCGGGCCTTCGGAGGGATATCTCCTCTTCGCCGATGCCGAGCAGGCCGCTCGCCGATCCGCCACCGGCGAGGATCCGTGTCGACGCGACGGATGCCGACCGCACGCCAGGCACGGCCGTTGCCGCTGCGCGCAGACGCTGGACGCGTGCACCGCGCGTCTCGGGCGGCCCTCCGCCCGCCTGCAGATTCAACTCCGCGACAAGCAGCGGCGCCGGCACGAAGCCGAGCGGCAACTGGTTGAGCGACGCGAACGTGCGCAGAAACAGTCCCGCCGCGACGACCAGAACGAGCGACACGGCAATCTGGACGACGACGAGCGCGCTGCGCACGGCAAAGCGGCGATCGCCGGCAATCCCGCGACCGGCGTCCCTGATCGCGTCGCCCGGAGCGACGCTCTTCAACCCGAACACGGGCGCCATCCCGGCGGTGATTGCCGAGAGACACGCCAGTGTCGCCGTGAACGCGAGCACGCGCCAGTCGAGTGCCAGGTCCAGCGACACGGTGTTCTGCCAGGTGCTCAACTGCTGCACGAGGAGCGCACCGCTCCACGACGCAAACACCAGCCCAGCCGCCGCACCGGCGCCGGCCACGATCAGACTCTCGACGAAGAGCAGCCGCGCGATGCGCCATCGCGAGCTCCCGAGCGCCAGGCGCACACTGAGCTCGCGGCGCCGGCCCAGTGCTCGCGCGAGGAACAGACTGGCGATGTTGGCGCATGCGACGAGGAGCACGAGCCCCACGGCCACCACCATCGCAAAGAGCGGCTTCTCGAACTGCGTTCGCAGGTTGGATTTACCAGTGGCAGCCGGTGCCAGTGTCAGCGGATCCGGATCGCGTTGCTTCGTGCCGCTCGCGAAGATCTGCGCTTGCACCGCGCTGAGCATGGCGTTGGTCTGTTCGAGGCCTCGGCCCGGCTTCAGACGCACCATGATCTGCAGCCACCACGAGTCCTTGCCTGCCAATAGGCTCTCCGTACGCCGAATGAGTGGCTCAGCGGCGAACGGCAGCATCACGTCCGCAATCCGACCGACATCCGGGCCGAAGAATCCAGGCGGCATCACGCCGACGATGGTGAACGGCACGCGCTGCACGGTGATCTGGCGCCCAAGGACATCGTCGGCCCCGCCGAAGCGCTGTCGCCAGAGGCGATAGCTGATGACGGCAACGGGGCCGTCCGTCCTTCGACTCGCGCTCGGAGCGTCGTCGTCGGCAGGCATGATCATCCGGCCGCGTACCGCGCTGACGCCGAGGACGTCGAAGAGTTCGCCGCTCACATAGGCGCCGTCCACAGGGTCGGTCTGCCCGCCTGGCGAGAGGTCGAAGCGCTGGGCCGACCACGCGAATGCGCCGTCGAAGAGATCGGTCTCGCGCGCCCGGATCTCCTGCCAGATTGGATAGGAATAACTCCCGTTGAGGAGCAGCGCGAGGCTGTCGGGATCGCGCACGGGCAGCGGCCGCAGGATCAGGCTGCTGAAGATCGAGAACAACGCCGTGTTGGCGCCGATGCCGAGCGCGAGTGTGCCGATGGCCACGACGGCGAAACCCGGGCTCTTGCGGAGTCCGCGGAACGCGATGCGCACGTCCTGCCACAGGCTGTCGATCGCCCGAATGGTCCACACGTCACGTGCGTCGTCCGCGGCAAGCGCGACGCTGCCGAGCGCGCGCCGGCTTGCGTGTACGGCGTCTTTTGGCGCGAGGCCGTCACGCTCGAGTTTGTCCTGACGCAGAGCGCGATGCGCTTCGATCTCCTCGCGGAGGTTGGCATCGTGACGTGAGCGGCCAAAGAAGTACCGCAATCGGCGGAAGATCATGTTGTTCCCAACACCTGTTGAATCGCACCGACCATACGATCGAACTCGGCGCGTTCCGCAGCGAGCTGCTTGCGTCCGGCCGCAGTCAACGTGTAATAGCGCGCGCGGCGATTGTTCTCTGACGTGCCCCACTCGGCCTTCACCCAGCCGTTGAACAGCAGCCGCTGGAGCGCGGGATAGAGCGCGCTCTCGCCGACACGCAAGACGTCGTTCGACGCGAGACGCAGGTGCTCGACGATGTCATAGCCATGTTTGGCGCCGCTCACGAGCGACTTCAGAATCAGGAGCTCGAGCGTGCCAGGCAGGAGATCGGAAGGAGTATTGGTGAGTCCCATCAGTGCATGATGGGAGTGTAGGAGCGAAGGCCGCGCTTGTCAACTGCCATCAGCGGATGAGGGGCGTCGTCGTATGGTGAACCGGATCGGGGTGACGAGCTACGGGATGGACAAACCGGTCGCCGACAACTCGACGCCGGAAGGCCGCGCGCTGAACCGCCGCGTTGTCTGTGTCTCCGGAATTCCAGTAGCACAGTATCTATGCTATGGTTCATGTCAGTGATTGCGAGTTTCGCCGATGCCGCGACCGAGGACATCTGGAACGGCCAGGAGACGAAGGCGGCGCGGTCGATTCCCAAAGCGATCTGGCCGGTTGTCCGTCGGAAGCTGGACTTGCTGAATCGCGTGACCAGACTGGACGCGCTCCGGGTGCCACCGGGGAATGTTTTCAAGGCGTTGAAGGGTTCCGAGGCCGGGGTCTACCAAATCCGGGTGAACTCCCAGTACCGAATCAGGTTTAGGTTTCGAGAGGAACAGTTCCATGACGTCTGCTGCAAAGATTTCCACGACGACTACTAACGTGCGGCGCCGGCTCCCGACGCATCGGCCGCCCACGCACCCCGGCGAGATGCTGCTCGAAGAATTCTTGAAACCGTTGGGCATCACGCAGATGGACGCCGCGGCGCGCATGGGCGTTCCCTTTCAGCGGATGAACACGTTGGTGAAGGGCCGACGCGGCGTGACGGCGGATACCGCGCTTCGCCTGTCGAAGTTGACGGGCATGGATGCGGGGTTCTGGATGGGTCTGCAGGCCGACTATGACCTCTGGCACGCGTTAAAGGCCGTCGACTTGTCGAAGATCACGCCGCTGAAAAGATCTGCCTGATCGCACCTGAGTTGGAACCCTGGCGACGCATGTCACTTGCTGCAGGAACGAAGCTTGGTCCCTACGAAATCCTCTCCGCCATTGGTGCAGGCGGTATGGGCGAAGTCTGGAAGGCGCACGATCCACGACTCACCCGTGACGTCGCGATCAAAGTGTCCGCCGAGCAGTTCAGTGAACGGTTCGAGCGCGAAGCGAAAGCCATCGCCGCGCTGAACCATCCCCATATCTGCCAGATCTACGACGTCGGCCCGACGTACCTGGTGATGGAGTACATCGAGGGCTCGCCGCTCAAGGGACCCTTGCCGGTCGATCAGGCACTCAAGTACGCCATGCAGATTTGCGATGCGCTCGATGCCGCGCACCAGAAAGGGATCACCCATCGCGACCTGAAGCCCGACAACATTCTGGACGATAGGAAGCATTAGGCGGGTCTGGTCAACAGAATGACCCCTTATGAGACCCGAACATCCTCCATGGCTCGCTTTGCCACCCTCTGACAGCGCGACGAATCCCGCGAAGATTGGTCCGGACAATGACGACCACGCGGGAGGCGGTTGTAACAAGACTCAGCCGTCCGTGATATCGGCGTTTCTCCTACAATATGGTTCGCACCGCGAGCGCGACCGGCCTCAGCGGCGCAGTCAATCACCTCCACCCCTACAATCTGTTGTCCCCAGTACCGTTTGCGCAACGCGGGGAACTCCCACTGGAGCAACCGCGACCGGCCCTTCATGAACTGTGATCCAGCGACACCGCTCCGCGAATGATCGTCACTTCTGACGGCACATTGGCCACTGTGGCCAACTGATTGGCCACTCGTAACTATTCGCGACGACATCACATTTCGCTGCTATCCTCCCGTGGCGTACGAACGCGATCTGGCGAGGAGACCAGCGATGCGACGATATGCGAGCGTACTGAGTCCAGTGGTACTGGTTCTCAGCCTCCTCCTCTATGCGACTCACCTCGGAGCCGACGTCGTTGTACCGCTCGACGACGTCACCGCGGGCGTCGTGGGCACCGGGCTCGGCATCCTGGTGCGGGGACCGGATTTCACGCTCGTGTATGACGGCGGATCCAACGATGACCTCGCGCGGGGACCCGCGAACCGCATGCTCGCGTACCTCAAAGCGGTCGCGCCCTCCCTGACCACGATCAACTATCTGATCCTCAGCCATCCCCACCGGGACCATGTGGAGTTGTTGCCGGATCTATTCGCGAGCTACCAGGTGCGCGAAGTCTGGGACTCCGGCCGGCTCAATGACATCTGCGGCTATCGCGCGTTCATCAAGGCGGTTCACGACGAACCCGGCGTGAAGTACCACAATGCGCTCCAGGACTTTGGCACGCAGGCCTATGCCTTTGGCGCCACTACGTGTTACGGGCAGGCCGTGCCCGCGGAAACGGTGTCGCTGACCCTCGACAGCCGGATTACCAACACGCCGATCACGCTCGGGCAAGGGGCGTCCATGACAATTCTGCACGCCGACGGCGCGCCGCACCCGAGCCCGAACGATAACAGTCTGGTCATCCGGCTGGACTTGGGCACCACGCGCGTCTTGTTGATGGGCGATGCGCAGGCGGGTGGACGCGCGAGTCCGTCAGCGACGCCGGATCCGGGTTCCATTGAAGGCGCATTGCTCGCGTGTTGCACGGGCGACCTCGCCGCGCGCATCATGGTGGTCGGCCATCACGGAAGCAAGACGTCATCCCGTCAGGCCTTCATCAATGCGGTCGGCGCCTCCGTGTTTATCGTTTCCTCGGGGCCGACGAAATACGGCTCGGTGACGCTGCCCGACCAGGAAATTATCACGGAACTCGCGGCGCATGGGCAAGTCTTTCGCACCGATACGAACGACCAGGCGTGTGCGACGAATCCCGCGAAGATTGGTCCGGACAATGACGACCACGCCGGAGGCTGCGACAACATCCGCGTGGTGATTGCCGATCCCGGTCCGCTACAAGTCTCTGTCTGGCATGGGTCGGACTGACTTTGCACGGAACGCAAGTGAGTAGGCTGTCACGTCGCCGTGAATCCTGGCGGGCATGTCCGGCAGTTCATGAGACGCGGGATGTCATATGGATTTTGCTGTATACGATGCCATCGGTCACGTCTACCTTTAGTCTCTTGAGTTTCGGCTGACTCACAGGCTGTATGACGAATCTTACCGAAGTTCGCAGAGTTTGGCATTCAATCAACACCGCGATCGCGCATTTCCTTCATCGCGCTCCACCAGTTCATACCCCCTGCATGGAAGACGCCTTGACGGTGCTGATTCGCGCGATGGAGTATCTCAATCCCCCTTCGGCCATTCTCGATGCATCGCTGCTTCAGTGTTTGATCATACTGTCTCCACATGCGAACAACCCATCCTCCTTGCTTAGCCGATTCGTATCGAAGCGCTCAATTTCGAAGGGTTCTCTCGAATCGTTTTCAGAGTGCGTGAGGGAACACATAAATCACAAGATTCACAAAAATCAAACCGTTCATGACTCAATAGCCATCATTGAAGAGTCGTATCATGATTCACGCTTAAAGGAAAAGAACATCGCTGCTCGCCTTGGAGTACGGGCATCGACACTATCGGTCGCGTTTATAAAACGCACCGGCGTTCCACTCCACCTTTACCTCAGGAATACCCGGCTCCATCATGCCTCGCATCTTCTGAGACACACGGATAGAACGATAAAAGAAGTGTGGAGCTCGGTCGGGTACAACTTTGCCAGCAATTTCGACCATGACTTCAAGCGACACTTTGGCATCACGCCACGCGCCTACAGAGTTTCGAACACCGGTCGGACCGGTGCCGTTGGCCCCGCAGCGCCGCCTAGCCGCGAACACTCGGACCGACGACACCGCCTCCGTGCACCTGGCCCACACACTGTTCTGATAGTTGACGACGATCACGGTTGGAGATCATCCATTGACACGTACCTGCGCCTGGAAGGTTTCCGCACTGTCACCGCTGGGACGGCCGACGAGGCCTTCGCCGCCTTAACCCGCCTGGACGTTGACGCTGTTTTGTTTGATTATCACCTACTCGAAACTGACGGGATCACATGTATCAGGAGCGCGCGAGAGCGGTACAGGATTCTTCCGCCTATCGCCCTGTTGACCGCCGATCCCTTCCTAGCCGAAATCAGCAACGAAGCTCAGCAGGTTGGAGCGATAGTCGCTTCGAAACTCTGTGAGCTGGACGCAATCAGACAACTGGTTGTTTCACTGCTTGCCCGAGGGCCGGCGTGACGCCGCGTGAACCATCCCCGGACCGCTGCTTCGAGAGGCCTGAGCCGCCCCTGGGAAGACCGCCTGTGTGGGCATGCGCTAATCTGATCTGCCGCTGTTCTCGTGACCGTTGGTGCGACAATCCCCCTGTGGATGCGATGCTTGCCGACACACGCTCGCTCAATAGTGGCCGAAGCATCCGGAGCCCCAGCTCAACGACTCCTACGGACTAGCTGCACGACAATCCCGGACACTTCTTCTTCAGCATGCAGTTCGATCGGGATTGCCAAAGGCCGCTCAGCAGTCCCCGGGTAGTAAACCGTTGGATAGTACTCATTTGTTAGGGCCAGCGGATCAATAAAGCCACCAGCGGCGAGAATGGATCGCACGGGCTGGCGCGATTGGCCTTCTCCGGGGCAGTCTGGGCACGGCGGCGTTTGGATAGCGTAATCCATAGGGGCCTGACCGGATGCAGAAATACCACGGCCAGGAATGATCCTGGGCACCGAATAACTTTCGACCTGAAGGAGGTACGAGCCAGGTGGCAAGTCAAACAGTCGAAATTCGCCGCGATCGTCGGTGCGCGTTTCTGCGACAACGCGATCTGTTAATGCACGCACAAAGACTTTCTCGGCCGGCTCCCCAAATTCCCTCGTGACGCTACCTGTAATCGCAGCGGTTGGAACCAGCTCCAATGAAATGACTTCAGACCTCACGTCTGGCCTGAGAACTACAGGCGTCGAAAGTTCAGCCCTGACATAGCCAGCGCGCTCAGCGAAGACTCGATACGATCCGGCCGGCATGCGTTCTTGTGAAAAACCGCCCAATTCATCGGTGACTGCCACGACAGAGTCATCAAGCGGCCCATCAATTCGGAGTAGTACTATGGATACTCCCTCTAGTGGCTGCTGGCTTCCTGCCTTGACAACATGTCCGCTGATTCCCGCGCCGACTCGTTGCGTGGCCAGGCCAAGCCATAAAAACATGAAGATAGTCATGGCGTCACATGAAGAGTGATGGTCTCAGTTTGACTTGCCCGCAATACCGTCACAAGGCCAAGTCCAATATACGTGGCTAATACATTAGGCTCGTGCCACGCGTCGCCGTCGATGACCTCTGATGCGAAGGCTCGATAAGTACCTGGCCAGACTGCCTCAATATGCACCTGTCCCACAACGTCGGTTGTGGCAGTCATATAGACGTCTGAGCCGTGCGACTGCTGGGAATCAGGTACGAGTACGACGAGCGCTCCCGAGACCGGCCGCTGGGCCCTGTCTAGCACAACGGCATTCAACGTAGCGGTTCGATCGTCTACCACAATGTCTAAGGACTTCTCCTGTGCGCCAGCCTCAACACGCAGTTTGCTGTCCAGAATGTCGTCGATTCCAAAGCGCGCCGACTTTACCCATGGCAGGCGCAACTGATCGATAACGCGGAGGCGGTAGTTACCTGGCGAGACATCAGGGATGCTAAACGAGCCGTCAGATTGTGGCCTACTTGCATAGCTCCAATCAAATCCGTCTGGTCCACTTAGACGTACTAACACTGTAGCAGCTGGATTTTGTCGTGTGCTTCCCTCAAACGAAATCCTTCCTCTCACGGGAACGCCCGCGTTGACTACAATCGTCGGCGCAGCCAGATCGTCCCGATCAACGGTAAGACGCACTGCCGACATCCGTCTTGGGCTATCGGTCATCGCGGTGAGACAATATTCCCCTGGCGGCACGCTCGGTATCAGGAATGGACCTGGTGCAATTACAACTTCTGGGATATTCGAGCTTGTACTCCCTTGTTCTGACGGGGTTAGTTTAAGCCTGATACTGCTTCCGATGGACTCCGCGCCACCCACCCATACTACCCGTCCGGTCACGTTAACAGTGCGTGCGCGCTGAATAGTGAAGTCGACGAAAGCTGTTTCGGAACTTCGAATATTGATGGGTGAGCTGCTACTCACTGACGGTGCATTCTGGTAGTACATTGGAATATAGACATTCTTCTCGAACATGGTAGCTGTGATCGACGCGGCTACGTTTGGCGAGGATCGTCTTTCGCGTTGATTATTGTTCGCGTTTGCGGGCACCGTCGGTGTCACGATGGAGTTGCCATCTATTCGTGGCGTCTCCATTGGAACGGCACTGGCATAGTAAATACCTGGAGCCAATCCCGCCGTCCGGTACCTGCCTCGATCGTCTGTTTGCGCGTAATCAATTACTTGAAAAGTGCGTTCACCGTTCGTATAACTGGCTCTTAGAACACGAATCAGAACGTTTTCGGCTGGGCGCTGACCGTCCAACACGGTGCCGGCAATCGCGCCAGTCGCGATCATTCGCAGAAGGATGTCATCCCGCTTCTCGCCGGCGCGCAACTCAATGGCTACTCCCTTCGCGCCCGCCGACAACCGACCGTATTCTGATAGGATGAATCCACTATGTTGTGAAAAAATCCGATAACGCCCTGGTGCTATGTCAGCGATTGAGAATCTTCCTGCGGCGTCTGACATTGCTGCATGGTAGTCATTCAGTGAGCCGCCGATCCGTGCGGCAACAAGCCAGGCACGTGAGATGGGTCCCTTGGTGTCAGCATCGACGACCACTCCTTCCAGCGCACAGACTGAGGGTACCTGCAATTGAGGCCGAGCAGCGCCTAGCCCTGCGGCAATAAATAGAAGTGTGTGAAGTCTCAATTTGTGTACTCTATAGAGAAGAGACGTCCGGCGCAACCCACACGATCAAACCCGTTCCGAACGTGCTGGCAACGCGCCGGAGGCCTCAATGGCACTCGACGAGAACTTCAGCCGGCGGCCGGCTGTCTTCTGGCGAGAAACGTCCCCGTGCCCATGGGTTCCGGGATCTCCAAGGATCCCTGAATCGAGTGGTCGTCATTGACCGTGCCCGTATAGTGAACGTCAATCATTCGTTGGAAAACATTCTTCAGAGAGACAGTGAAATCCACGTGTCGGCCATCGATCGTTCCCCTGATCACTGAATCGCCAAACCACGATGAGTAGTGTCCCTCGAGGATATTGCCGTCTTGCCGGAACGTAACGTGTGGTGTCCGCGGATTGCGTGTTGCAGTTGTCGAGACTTCGAAGGACCAGATGCCGGATACGTCAACGGGCGCGCGGAATGCGGACGTTTCGTCTACCATTGGAACCTCCACTGTGCTATGTGCGTTTAAGTCACCGGCTGATCTGTTTTGTCGGCTGACAAAGCAGCTCTGGGTATGCTTACGGGATCATAGAGGTGTGCGATACTGCCTACAAGACGGTGCTCCCGAACTACGGGCAGTGCTCCGGCGCAATAGGCCTGCCTACAGGCGGGCCGGCGAACTTTGCCACTTGATGTTTTCGGTACGCCTCCTTGGCTTAAGAGAGCGACGGACAATGGCGCGATGTCATACACCGCGGAAATAGCGCGACGAATCGCGCCAATAGCCTCGTCGCAATACTCAACGCTGTCATCTCGGATCTCCTGAACGACAATGAGGCGCTCCTCCCCATCAACATCGATCGAGAACGCGGCTGCGCAGCCAATACGACACGCTTGGTGGCAACCCTCAACTGTGGCCTCAATGTCGTACGGGAAGATATTTCTCCCGTGCACAATAATGAGATCGCTGAGCCGACCGGCTATGAATAATTCTCCATAGCTGATAAATCCTAGGTCGCCGGTTCTAAAGAATGGTCCCTCGCCTGTTCCAGGAAGAAGGGCGTTAAAACGAGTTGACTCTCTTGTTGGCGACCAGTACCGCCGTGACATATTATCGCCGGACAGCCAGACCTCCCCGACGCGCCCCTCTGGGCACGGCTGAAGCGTCTCGGGATCGACGATCACAAGCTTGGTTGAGCTTGGATATCCACAGCCCACCAAGCGTGTTACAGGTTCTGGAAATCCTTTCGATTCTTCCGCCCGGCCACACTTCTCAATCACGTCTCTCTTCAGCGTCAGTATGCGCGGAAAGTGGCCCCGCGGGGAGTCAGAGACTAACAACGTCGCCTCGGCGAGCCCGTAACCAGCATAGAACGCCTCTCGCCGAAAGCCGTAGACAGTGAATCTATCAAGAAATGCCTCAAGGGTCGAAGCCTTCACGGGCCCGGCCGACACACAGGCCCCCTTCCACGATGTCAAGTCTAGACCCACACACGCTTCGACAGGCACTTTCGAGGTACAGATGTCGTAGGCGAATGTCGGGCCGCCACTGGAGACTTCGCTATATCGACTAATCGCGCGAAGCCAACGCACTGGGCTTTCCAAAAATGACCGCGCGGACATGATTACGGAACAGGCACCAGAGTACGCCGGCTGAAGCACCCCATTGATGAGACCCCAGTCGTGGGCCAGCGGCACCCACGTTACCAATGTGGTCTTCTCGTTGTGCCCGTGCGTGCGCTGAAGCGTGCACTCGTTCGCTAGAATGTTGCCGTGCGTCAAGACCACGCCGTTAGGTTCCGCCAACGATCCTGAAGTGTACTGGATCACGGCGATATCATCTGATGTCGCCGTATGGACACACGACTCACCGACAATGTCTGATCCTATTTCCGAAGTCACTTTTACTGTCGTGGTAGAGAATCCAGCTCCTGCAAGAGCGATGCGAGACGCGACATCGGTCAAGATGATAGACGGCTCGACGTCTGCGACAATCGACGAGAGACGGGCGATCGTTCGCCTCGATCGAAACGGGTCAATCGGATACGCTGGGACAATGATGCAGCCGGCGTAGACACATCCAAAACACGCGCAGACAAACTCAGGTCCTGGCTCATAGAGGAGCACGACGCGCGAGCGAGAAGCTCCGGCCGAAACTAGCCACTGCGCAATCGCACGTGCCCTGAGATCAACATCAGACCAACTCAGGGTGTCGCCCTCACGTTCACCGCGCTCAAGAAATATGTAAGCGCGTCTTGTGGCACTGGCTTGAACCCGCTCTCTGAGCATTTCTGCCAAACTGCTAACGTGCATGACTTGATCGACTCTCCTGAATCGTCACTTCAGATCGTTGATCTTGGCACAGACGATCGGGCACGGGCAGGCCAAGAGCGATGAGTCTTACGATGGTTTCAACGGTAAACAAAGTCGATACATCCATGACTCGAAGGCCAGGCGCTATTCTATGAGCCGGAACTTCCGGCAATAGGATCGCCAGGCGTGTTAGGTCTCTCTCAGATAGTTCGGCATCCCACCGCAGCGGATGAGCAGCGCCAGACGCGATAAGTGCTGAAAGCGTGTCAAATGCAATGACCACGCCGCTGCTGGCCTGTAGGGCTGTGACGAGTTCAACCACCTCGAGTGAATCGAGGCCTATGTCATCCATCAAGCCGTCGTCCAGTGACATCTCAGACTCGCCACAAGCGCGAACCTCACGTAACGTTGATAGAACCATCGCGCGAATTGTGTCGCCGGCTTCTGCGAGCACGCTGCTAATCCTCGCGGCGATATCAAGGACATCGCGAGTAGCCTCATCGCATCCTGTCAGATCCATAGCCACACAGCCTTCAAGTGACACTTCCAGTCGTTAGCCTTTCACGGGTGCTCGCCGGAGCTCAACACGATCTCATTGCACAGTAGCGCTCGATACCCGCCAGGGGAACCATCCAGCGAACCTCAAAGAGCCCGCCCACAGGCTCGTCCGGCGATTTGGATCCGGATACAGGCCGCGGCGTGGTAATTCTCAAGCGCCTAATGGACTGTCGTGCTGACACGATCTCGCTCCTGGCTTTCGCCAACAAGAGCGGAACTTCGATTCCCCGATACGTCTCCGCTACCGCCAAGCCGGTGTGGATGAGCACATCGGGCTCATCGCGATCAAGCATGTACTCACTGAAGCCTATACACACATCGCGGGAATCCAGCGCACATACCGTCCACTTCTCGATGCCGATTTCACTCAAATGTCGTTCCTGAGCCCTCCCCAACGCGGCTTGGCGGCTCATCCGTTCGTGCGCCTCCACCTGTCCATATCGTTTCCAAATCATCATCCTTAGTCTTGCGATATCTACCAAATGCGAGTCGGATGGCACTGAGCCAGGGAACACTCGAATCGTGATTGAGAGGCTAGAGGGACACCCCTTCTTTACGACCTGCTGAGAACCCGGCCTAATAGGAACTTCGTCAATCCGCAGTCGCCCAATAGGAAGCCCATCCATGTGGACGGCCAACCGCCCTCCGCCTGGGACATTGGAGCGAACCGACGCTTGAAAACAACGCAATCCATGTTTACGAGCGTACACAGCCGCGACACGAAGCAGTCTGACAGCGACCCCCATTTTGCGCCAAGGAGGTAGTACATAAAGCCACATCGGAGCGACCACCGAACGGGCCGGCCGTAGAGCGAGTGTTCCCGCCGCCTCTCCGTTGACAAAGCCAAACCACACACTGCTCGTCGGCCATGAGTGGCCAGCCGCAAGACGTCGCTCGAAGATTTCCAGGACTGGAGGGTTGCCATGCGGCCACTGCTCTTCGTAGCAACTCCGTTGCAGCATCGCGTGAATTGAGAGAGCACCCGGCAATCGCCCAGCATCCACCGTTGCGATTCGGGTCCCAGTGCCAAACATCGTCACAGGCCATTCCAAGATCACGAATCTTCTCCCGTCGCTGCATCAGACTAAATTGTCAAAGGCGATAGCTCGCCCTCGTCCGACGGCGCAATGGTCATGTTCCCCACAGACACGATCTCTCGGTTGCGATCCACGCGACACGCGGAAATGCCACTCGACACCGCACAACTGCGAGCGAGATCTCCAGCTGGGTTTGCAAAACATCTAACGCCCGTCACGAGATCTCCGACACTCTCGTACAGGGCATCGATGTCCTCGCGCCCGCCATGAAACACGACCAGCATGCGGCCGGCAGTTCGCAGCCACATGGCCTCAATGGACCGTCGCGCAGCGTTGATCGCCGCACGTGAGAGTAGTTCAGTGGCGTTTAGCATGAGAATCGTAACTTCACCGATACACACGGCACGCAATTGGACACGGCCTTCGCCGTTCAACAAAGACAGTGTGACATCAGGGACACGGCTCGCCACGATTGACCCACTCTCTCCGGTCGCGAGCGCTAGGATGCCCGCAATGCTTGTCACAGCGCAACGGAGATGTATGGATGCCGCAATGAATAACCCGCAGAGCGCCATGTGGCCCAACACCGCCGACATGTAGATCGCATTATTAACCATAAGTGTCTGACGACGAGCTTCTAGCTGGCAGCGTCGCCCGCTCGATGGCTAGGCTGCGGTCACAATAGACCTGAGAACATCAACGGTACGAGGTCGCTCATAACTACGAATACGTTTACGTTCAACTACGACAACAGTAGGCGTTGAGCGAACACCAAGCCTCGATGAAATGTTCCGATCTCCATCCAAAACAAGTGGCACGTCAGCGTGGAGCTCCCCCACTAGTCGTTGTGCTGTCAGACGGTCACCCAAGCAGAGCACGATCACGTTGCGAAGCCTTTCGCCGCGAAGGCCGTTCACCAGCGTTTG
This sequence comes from Vicinamibacteria bacterium, assembly GCA_041476545.1. Taxonomy (GTDB): domain Bacteria; phylum Acidobacteriota; class Vicinamibacteria; order Vicinamibacterales; family CAVVIG01; genus JBGOTP01. The sequence goes on from JBGOTP010000012.1 coordinate 21,664, forward strand.
ACAGCTCGTGCAATGAGGCGACACCACCAGCACGTAATAGCGCTGGTCACCGAAATGCTCCGTCAGGACAGAGGCGCTTGTTCGAGGGTCTAACCCAGCGACGCTCGGCGCCGGCCTGTCCAGTACGGCGCCACTTGACCTTCCAGGCCCCGCGGCCATCTTCGCGAGTGCGGACGTCTCTCGACGTAGGGCCAGTCCGAGCATGGAGAGTGCGAGTCCGAGGCACCACAGAAGTGAGTAGCCAAGACCAGACATCCTGCGCCCTAGGCCATATCGGCGTGTCGCATGATACCGCGGGAATTGATGGGTCGATGTCTCGTCATATCCGCGACGACCGTAGTCAGAGACCGAGTGGCGGGCAACCAAATAACTATCTGGGCCGCTAACGCAATCCAAGTCGAAATCTCGACTACATCACCAATTGCATGAGGTCGTGTTATCGGCGCGCCATCATACGCCGATCCAATCGACAGGTATGCTGAGATCCCTTCCAACATCGCGAGAGATATCAGCCTCAACGCTGCGGTCTGAAGACTCGAGTCGTCGTCATGTCCCATGCAATGGCAGGGCATCGTGCGGCCCCGACGCAGGTTGATGGCCAAAGCAATTCCAAAGCAGCCGAACAAACCCAATGTGGCAGACACCACAAATGCCGCTGCAACGCCGCCAACATGAAGGAGGCCAAGCGCTGCCTCAAGCACAATGACTAAAACAGCAGTTGGCGTCGCTAACGATTGTGGTACGACACGATAGTCTTTAACACCAGACACGAACGCGGATATGTCCCTGGCTTTCGACCAAGCCGCGGCCAAAAGGAGGCCACCCACAATGGATTGAGCGGCGTATGCCGCATGTATGCGACTCATGTCTGACCCTATCATGCTGTATCCATTCGATGCGCTGGTCCTACTATGTTCTGCGCCATGGAACGTAGGTGGCAAAATGAGAGACATCCAGATCGCCCCAGTTGGAATTGTGGCTGACTGCAAACAGTGTCCACTCAGTCGAGCACAACTCCGCGCGTTTCAGTTCACGGTTGTAGACTTGCGCGATTCCCCAGCGAGCCGCCTTAACGTGGATTGGCACTGACACGCTGAAGTCGTGAAGGGAATCCTCGTCTCGCCACCAAGACATCGTGTAGCAGACGCGTGGACTTTCGATTAGGAAGACTGCGCGCAATGGTCCTGGTGACCTTTTGCGTGCTTCCGCGTTAACCTTCTTGAAAGCCCAGGCCATCAGCGGCATCATCAATGAAGTACGAAGATGAAATCGCGTAAGGACACATTTGGCCTCGCTTGTTACGCGCAGAAATGAGGTGCCACGAGCCCTTAACGGCGTGAAGTCTGGCGGATGGGGCATAATTGAACGGCACGGCTGGGCGGCCTCTAGGCGAGGCCACAACCTAAATTAGTGCCCGGGCAACGATTGCAACGGTGATACTAACTAGCCCTAGGGCATGAATCGGCTTGAATAATGGATATGCCTGCGACTGTTTGAATTGCCGTCCGTGAAGAAAAGGGGGAAGGACCCAGAGCGGTCCGCTTCTACCGATCCAATACGCCGCCATGACAGTCATGCCGAAAAGAGGGTCGCGGAAGAGCGCGATGACGCCCACCAGAACCCAAAACCCGCCATAGGTGACTACCGAGTCAAAAGCCAGACCGATGTGGAAGCCCCAGAGCCCCGATGCGATCACCCAACCGAACTGATGTACCCACTCCGGCCGTGTCTGGCGCTTGCGCTCCCAAATGTCAAACTGCAACCAGCCGAGTTCCCGCGCGGTCAGAACAGAGGCCAAGAGCGCCAACGCGACCAGTCCGAGGCGATTTGTTGACGGTTGGGCTGGAAGGAATATTCGCCCCAGCCAGCCGATCCCTCCACCCACCATACTGGAACTGACTAAGCCCGCGAGGGTGTAGACGCCGACCGACATGACCCATCGCCGAAATCCGAAACGCCAGATTACGTTCATGGAATTCAAGTGCGCAATGCCGCAACGGCCGCCGAGTTGAGTCAACCCGAAGAAACACGAGACTGGGAGTAAGAGCCAGCGGAAGTCGTTGCGCATTACTGTTAGGCCTAACAGCCCCGCAGCGATGATAGAGATCGGGTAGCCGAGAGACCGGAATGTGAGCGTTACTTCTCGACGGAGACTGCCACCGAGTGCGAGCTGCATCTTGTCCTCGTTCATCCAACGGCCTGACTGCGCAAGGTATGTGGTCGTACTCTTGACGAATGCCTAGTCCTCAGTAGTAACTCCCAGAACAAATGTTGCCGGCGCAGCCTCCGTCACAGCTACTGGTCAATGAGCACTCTCCGCAACCGTCTCCCCATTCCCACCAGCATCCACCCTTTATGTCACACCAGGTCCCGCACCCGTCAGTGGGCGAGCCACAATACGAACAGCCCAGATCCATGTCCGATGAAGCGTCCGGCGAAGCGACCGCCCGTAAAGGGACGACTCCAAACAACGACACGCTAAAAGTCGTAATAGCGGTAAGAACACTGCCAATGAAGGTTCGTCGGTTGCGAAATTCTTGAATGGCCATTGTTGACACTCCTGTTAGAACCAAAGCCGTCCGGACCAACCAACAACAGTGAGTCTAGCTCGACTGCCTGCGCCAAGCACGCCCGCTCGGGAGCTCCTTGAAAACAGCGAAGGCGCTGACTAGCGCGGCTAAGCTCTCACATATCATCGCCCTCGTAAAGAGGAAACAGTTGGCTGTTATTTCTCGTGTCGCCGCTAGGCACGCAATATTTACCAAGTCCAAGAATGAAAATGACGTCTTCCGAGGAGGCGACCGAGTGCGAAGCCAATGGCGACGCGCGTCAGCGCCGTTGCGCAGGAGGGAGGCCCTGCCCAGACGCCGTCTCAGAGCGGATACATCCGCCTTGATAGATCCGTTGCCGCAGGGAATCAACCTTTGTCATGCTTCAGTTCGTCTGACCTTCATCCGTCGATTGCTGCACACGCCGTCCAACGAGCCAGGGTCAGACGTGGCAGGTCTCGAGTGTGGCTGGCGGTGAGCAACGTTGGCGCGCGGATGGAAAAGAACTGTTCTTTCTCCTGCCAACGCAGCCGGACAAGGCCAAGGTCATGGCCGTCCCAATCGGCGCGGCACCGAATCCCGTGGGACTGCCCACTCCATTGTTTGAGGTCAAGTCCCAAGGCACTGTTCCGCAGGCCAACTCGTTTCGCTATGCACCCCGCGGCCGACGGCCAGCGCTTCCTGGTCAGACGATAGGAAGCATTAGGCGGGTCTGGTCAACAGAATGACCCCTTATGAGACCCGGACATCCCCCATGGCTCGCTTTGCCACCCTCTGACAGCGCGGATCAGCCGCGCCCCAACGCGGATTGTGACACCACGTCGGGCCCGAGCCAGTAACAGATTGTTCCGCGCGCGCACCTCCGGCTCAACCGAGCCGTGGCCACTCGCACACGAGTCGCTTCACGAGCAGGGATCGCATGCAACACCGCGGTCGTCCGGCAGACTGGCCCGCCCATCGCCGATGGGAGGCGCCCGGGCCACACAGGGCTCGGGGACTTCCGTCGGCAGGCCCAGGTGCTCCAGGATCCGTGCGACCACCCGAGCCTCCTCGATCAGCGCCACGAGCCGCAGCCGTCCGCCACATCATGGAGGCCATCGATCAGCAGCGCGACCAGATCCAGATCGGCCAAGGACCGCGACCGCCATTTCTCCAGTTGCGCGGTCGTCTGCACGACGAAGCGCCGGCTGACGGCGCTCTTGCTCGTGCCCCGGTTCGTCATCGCCGGGCCGATGGGCTCGAGACTCCGCGCATACTGCCGCGTCACGCCGACGAGCATCTGCTCGACCACGCGCCGATTCAGCGGATCGGTCTGCGCCAGTACCTGAAACGTGGGCAGTGACACCTCGTGACCCTCGGCCCGCACGCGCGGCCGACGCAACGCGACCTTGCGCCCGCCCAGGCAAAGAACGAACTCGAACTCGGACCGCTGTTTGGCCCGCGTGAAGATCGGATCGAGCGAATTGAAGAATCTCGCCAGCCATCCATTGAAGGTCGGATGGTCGCGGGCATTCAGGCGATGAGGAGATCCAAGAACACCCGCGGGCTCACGATGCGGATACCATCGTACTCTTTCAGATCGAGCAGGTCTGAGTCTCCGGCCACCATAAACCGTGCTCGTCCTTCAATCGCTGCCGCGATGTACTTGTCGTCGTCAGGGTCTTTGCTCGCATCCGCGAGTTCCTGTTCCCCGGCGACGAGGTGAGACAGGACAACGATATCCTCGAACCAGAGTTCCGGGTCGAGCCCAGGCCGAATGTACTTGCGGACTTTTGGATAGTTGAGCGCTCGCAAGACTTCTTCGACGATGGCCTGCGACATGACGATTTCAAAGGCTTCGCCTCGCAGAAATCTCTCGATGATCTGTCCCGGGGGCCCCTCCGCGCGCACCGCTGCGCTGACATAGATGTTCGCGTCAAGAACGGCGCGAATCACAGCCTACTTTGTCTTGCGTCGGGACTTTGACGCGCTGCGGGCCCACCGCTTCGCGTCGGCCGCGAGTTCCGCAGCCTGGGTGTCCGTCAGGGTGCTAGGCTGTTGTTGATCCATGAACTCAAGGGCGTGACGGCGCGCAAACCGCCGCATTTGCTCAAGCCGTTCGACGGGTACCAACGCGGCCAAGGGCTTGCCCTTTCGCTCGATTATGAACTCGTCGTGTCGAAGGGCAACCCGATTCAGCATGTCCCCAATTCGTTGACGGACATCCATCGTAGAGACTTTGTCGGTCATTCATGAACTCCAGCAACTACTATAGTTGCTCTTGATGCTATACGCAAGGCGGGACGCCCCATCAGCACACCCTAGGTGACGGCGACAGCGTGCGGATCGCGGAGGTTGCCCGACGTTCATCCGCTCCCGACGCCGGCATACCCGAATCTCTTCACGACGGTCAGCGCGGGGGGTGGCTCTTCCTGCGGGCCGAGTGGCTGTCCTGCCTCGAGCAGCAACTCCACCGCGCGGCTCGTCAACGCACGCGAGAAGAGGAATCCCTGAGCGTGCGTACAACCGAGGCGCTCGAGTTCCCTTGCCTGTTCGTGGGTCTCGATGCCCTCGGCGACCACGCTGGTGTTCAACGTCCGCGCCAGCGCCAGGATGCTCTCAACGATGGCGGGGCGATCGGGCAGGTCAAGACTGCGGACAAACGACCGATCGATCTTGAGCGCGTCCACCGGCAGCTTGTGCAGATGGCTGAGCGACGAGTAGCCGGTCCCGAAGTCGTCGAGATAGATCTTCACGCCGAATGCGCGGAGCTCGCTGAGCAGCTTCGCGGCAATCGCCGGGCTGTCCATGAGGGCTGTCTCGGTGATCTCGAGCCGCAGGTCGCACGGCCGCAGCCCCGATCGGCGCACCGCTTCTTCGACGATGAGCATGAAATGCTGGTGCACGAGCTGCCGGCTCGACACGTTGACGGTGATGCAGTCGAGCCCGGCATCGGGAAACTGACGCTGCCAGCCGGCGAAGGTCTGACAGGCCTGCTCGAGCACCCAGGTGCCGAGCGGCTCGATGAGTCCCAGTTCCTCCACCATCGGAATGAAGACCGCCGGGGACACGGGCTCGCCATTGCGCGTCCATCTGATCAGTGATTCAAAGCCGACGCACATGCGCGTCGACAACGACACGATCGGCTGATACTGCACCTCGAAGTCATTGGTGCTGATCGCGTGGCGCAGGTCGTTCTCGAGACCCAGGCGATCACGCGTCCGCGCGTGCATGTCCGCATCGAAGAGCTCGTGTCTCGCCTTGCCGCGCGCCTTGGCGTGATACATCGCCGTGTCGGCATCGCGCATGATGTCGTCGGGGTTGTCGTAGTGGCCCTCGCCGAAGGCGATGCCGATGCTGGCCGAGCTGAAGACCTCCCGTCCCCCGATCGAGAACGGCTTCGCCAGCGCGTCCTGAATCCGGAACGCGACCGCGTTGGCCTGCTGCGGATCGCCGATCGCGTCGAGCAGGATCGCAAACTCGTCGCCGCCCAGCCGGGCCAGAGCATCGTCCGGACGGAGACACGATTCGAGGCGTCGCGAGACCGCAGTGAGCAGTTCGTCGCCCACCATGTGGCCGAGGCTGTCGTTGACCACCTTGAAGCGATCGAGGTCGAGATAGAGCACCGCGAAGCAGTCCCTGGCGCCGTGCTGGCGTTTGAAATCGGTGAGCCGCGTCCCGAGCCGCTCCACGAACACGGCGCGGTTGCCGAGGCCGGTCAGCGGATCGCGGTAGCCGGCAAGCCGCAGCTGTTCCTGCGCGCTCGCCTGCTCAGTCGTGTCGGTGAGCGATCCGGCAATCCTGGTCGGACGGCCGCTGGCAGTGCGCGCGGCCACGCCGTGACAGAGGAACCGGCGGTAGGTGCCGTCCTCGTGGCGAAGGCGGTGCTCCTGGTGGACATGTCCGGTCGTGCCCGCCACGTGCGCGTCGAGCGCGGCGTTGAGCGTGGCCTTGTCTTCCTGATGCACGCGCGTGAGCCAGTCCGCTACGCGAGCGACGATCGCGTCGGGCTGGAGGCCCAGCATCGCCTTCCACCGGGCGGAGGCATAGAACGCCTGCGTGTGGAGGTCCCACTCCCACAGCCCGTCATTGGCGCCGTTGGCCGCAAGGGTCAACCGCTCCTCGCTGCGTTTGAGCGCCTGCTCCGCGTGCCACCGCGTCGTCATGTCGTGCCAGACGAGGGTCAGGCCGTCGGCGACCGGCACAATTTTTACCTCGAAGACGCGCGTCGGCGACAGCTGCACATGCGCGAGCGTCTGCGCCCTCCGGCTGACCATCGTCTCCTCGACGGCGTGCGCGAGCGGTGTGTGTTTCAACTCCCCGATCGCATCCACGAGCAGGCGGTCACGAGCACGTGCGCGCGTCCGGCCGGTGATGCGCTCGAGCACGTCGTTCCAGAAAATCACGCGGCCAGTATGATCGAGGACCGACAGGCCGGTGTCGAGCGAGTCGACGACCTCGCGCCGGCGGTGCTCGTCCTCGAGCCGGACGAGATCGCCGCAGTACGCGCGATACGCGCAGTAGAGCGGAACGACCGCGACGGACAGCACGTCCCAGCGGCCGTGCCCGACCAGCTCGACGAGGCCCACGGCCATGGTGCCGCCGATGACATAGTGTGGACCACTGCGCAGCAGCGCGTGCGGCAGTGCGCGGGCGCCACCGAGCACCATGCCCCGGACAACGCTGACAGAGCTGACAGGGGCCCCGTCGAATGCCCGCGCGTGGATGGAAGAGTGAATGGAAAAAATGACGGGCGCAATCAGTTCCGCCCAGACGCCCTTCACGACGACGTACGCCACAACGGCAGCCGTAATGGGCACGCTTTGCCGCGGCCAGGCGAAGCGCGCGAGGGTGCCGCCGAGGATCCCATGGACGACTGCCGCGGTTTCTGTCGCCAACAGCACGCTGACGGCATTCGCGATGGTCCGGCGATCGATGCGGCTTCCCTCCCGGTCGCGAATCGATCGCGTCGCGATCCCCACCGCCGCGACGAGCATCGCCGCGTCGCCGCCGAGCAGCAGCAGCGCCGCGAAGTCCACGACGAAAGACGAGGTCATCATCCCGCGGTCTTCGGCGGTGGACGGGACGACGGCAACAGCGGAGACGAAAATCGCGGCGAAGATGAGTACGGCCAGTTCACGCGTGTGATCGGGCTGTGGCCAGCCCATCGAGGCAAGCAGCACACCGCCGCCAGCGAGCAGGGCGGCGAAGAGTGCGAGACGGAGGTACGCGGGGCGCGTGCGCATTCAGCCCGCTTTGAAAAAGACTGGGGGCAAGGGTTAAGGCAGCAACGTGTGAGCCGTGCGGGGAGGGGAGACAAGGCCAGCCTGGAGAACGGCTTAGGAACACGCGAACGAACCGGTGACCTGGCTCCGTGTGCCGGATCAGCACAC
>JBGOTP010000013.1:0-29412 GCA_041476545.1 Vicinamibacteria bacterium
AAATGCGCAGCTCCAGCGTGCGCTAGAGCAGCAGCCGGGCGAGTTCCCGGCGCGAATGACTCTCGCTCGGGCCTACAGGGCGCTTGCGCGAAAACAAGATGCGCAACGAGAAGCTCGGGAGGCTCTGGCGCTCGCCGGGAACGACGCGGAACAAAACCGGGCGCAGCAACTCGTCAATCAATACTCGCGATAGATCTCGGCGGGAGGGAACCAACCCCATTTAGACAAGCAGTTCATGCACACTGCTGGCGGGCGCCGTTCTTGAGATGAATCAAGGCTTCGGACTGCAAATCGCGGGCGTCACAGCGAATCCGGACGTGCCCCATTTGTCCGGACAACGCCCTGCGAGTAACGGCGATCTCGCGAAGGGTTTTCTCCACGGCATTGTCTCGACGCGGCAGGCCGTAGTGTGTTGGATCGCTTGTGAGGAACATCCGGGGAGTTCGACTGCAGAGGCGCCGAATGTCCGCAGGTCTCGGCAGCATCGACGGGGAGTAGGGCGTCACGATGGCGATAGGGTTACCAGAGAGAAGATGGGTCCAGGAATCCGGACAATCCGCGTTCTCCGAACCGTGATGCGGAACTTTGAAAAACCCAGCCCGACCTGTTGGTCGTTCTCCAGAGGTAACTATCGCTTGCCAGCCCTCCGTGGATCCAGCGACATGCTCCAGGTCGGCACCGAGTAGCACATCCAGAACGCCCACCTTGAGCCAAAGCACGACACAGATCTGATTCGGATCTTGCGCGGATGGACGACGACGATTCTCGACGGCTGCCAGCGCAGTGCGCAATTCTGTCTTTGCCAGATTGAACACTCCATCCGAGGGACTCAGGGCGACGACTTCTGCGGCCACTGGCCGCCTTCCACCAATATCAGGCAGCGCAAGAAGTCTCTTGTTGGCGAGGGCCGGAATCGGACCAACGGCATCGCGCCTCTCGCCGCTCTTTCGTCGCTCCAGGAGGATTTGGAAAATCTCATCAAACTCACTCGTCGCCGTGGATACCGGAGCTGTCTTTTTTCCCAGCATGACGAGTCGAGTCAAATCTGTTAGAGGATGAGCGGCCGAGTTTACAAACCTCGCGGCTCTTGCGGTTCGCAGAACTCTCGCCAAGCCACGAATGTGGTCGTTGTGCCAGTGTGTAGCGACAACGAGCCTGACTTGAGACGCGACGTCCACGCCCAACGCTGCGAGATAGCCAAGAGCAACCGGCTCACCGGACCGCTTGTCAGTGCACGAGTCAACGACAATCCAATCACCGCCCCCAATATGGGCCACAACGCATTCGCCGACGCCGGGGCCGAACACCGAAAGTTCCAGTTGGTAAGGGGCCGGAGGGAGCTCAGTCACGTTCCAGGAAGGCCGCCAACTTGTCGGCTCGCTGAAAGACGAGCCCCACGTCCATCTTGCCGACACGGGGTTGTCTGGCAAATCGAAATGTGGAGATGCGTTCTCGCTGTCCTCCGGGAGTATCCCGGTAGCCTATTGACCAGTAGAACGTGCCGCCCTCGACGAGTAACGGAAAATCGCTTTCCGAGATTTCTCTCACATCCAGCTCGACCTGCTCTGTTGGGTTCTGCGAATTCGTCGCGTCGCTCAGCACTGCCGTAAACTTCTCGCCATCGACTCGACGCACTCGGCCGACCCACCTTTGGAGGAGGATGACTTTCCATTCTGACTCACGAATCGACGGTAGCCGCACAAGAGGGTCCGCGTAGGCGAAGCGCTGATCTTCTGGAGTCGCTGCGGAAACGTCATTGGTCCTGCCCGCGACGGGAGGCTCTACGATGCTCGGGAGTCCTCGGACCGCGAACTGCTCATGACTTGCTGGATAAAGGACGCCAACCTCCGCCGGCGAGACGCCTGGCCTCAGAATCGCATCTCTAAACACTGTAGCCGTCGTCAACATCACGCTTTCACCAAGCCAAGCAAATGCTCTGCTGCTGTCTCCGAGAACTTCATGATAGCGTCCCAATGTTCCGCCAAACGGTCCGGTACCCACTGCGCGCCGTCGGCGTCGCGGTCAGGCGGAGCCTTGAATTCCTCATTGACCTCAACATACAACCCATTCTGCACCTTTGAGGATGGCTCGACCTTGATATGCAAGGTCCCTCCATTTGCTTCCTTGCGGCGCCCCTCCATGAGCATTGAACGGAGTCCGGGGCCATCCATGACAGGCTTCCACGGGTCTTTTGGAGCAAGTAGATGTCCGATCGCGTGCCAAGCCCCAAGAGAAGGCGTCTTGAAATGGAATTGCCTGTTCATACCCAACGCTGCGACAGGCGTATGCGGAAGGATTACAAACAGCCCGGCGCCTAGATCCCGCAACGGACTGAAGTGTCGAGGATCAGTCGTCGCCAAAGAGAAGCGATTCTGGAGTACTTGCAGCTGGAACCACTCAGTGGAGACGTCGGCAACATCAGATTGGACGATCATCACCTTGGCCTTTTCTGCTTCCTCAGGCCGAATCAGTTGCTGACTGCCGAGCCAACGGGGCTGAAAGATGGCGGGGTTGAAAGACCCGATCATCACAATCGATGCCCCTTGGATTTCTGGCGTCCGCATGACTCATCAATACTATAACCCACTGTTCAGGGACGACTTGGCCAAACCGGGCGCGTGGTGGCTAGAAAGCGCGAGCCTGATACTTTGTGTGCAAACTGCTCGCTCATACACGGGGCATCGGCGTCATCACCTGAGCGAATCAGAGAAGCCCCCAGAGAGGCAAACGATCCCTCTCGCCTGCCTCGACGTGGTTGCTCGCTCAGGCGAGCAGGAGCTCGAACGCCGGCGACGAGATAGCCCGCCGGCCAAAGATTCGCAGCAAGTCTGTCGGCTCGGGATTGCGGACGTGATTCTCTGCCAGCTTTCGTTTGACGTCGTCTTGATCAATATTCGGGATACGGACCGCAAGGAACGGAAACAGCATCCGGGAGCAATAGACGCGGTCGAGGTCATCGAGCCCCTCGATAGGACGCAGCTCCATGCGTCGGTGCTTGTACTCAACGTCATACCGGAACGTCCACGTCATGCCGTCGAATTCGAGATCGCCAACAGTGACAGATGGCGTCGTCGGCGGGATGTAGCGCCGCACGAAACGGGCGGGCTTTCCAGTCGCCAGGAATCGTGTCGCCCACAATGTCTTCATCAGGCTCATAGCCTTCTCCAGTATATCGGCTGGGCCGGCTCAGCCATGCACGGCTCGCCGCGGCCCGAATGCGATCCACATGGCTGCCGCGTCAATCGGTTGTATCCTTGCTTACGAAAGACTCGAACAAGGAGCCATCTCAACAGTTATTGGTGTCGTCGTCGCCGGGACCCTCATCAGTGCGGAGATCTCAACAAAGGAAGCCAAGCGCATCGAGGAAGCGGCGACGGTGCTCAAGGAAATCCACGCGGTACCGGACAAGGACGTGCCGAACGACCTCTGGAACAAGGCGGCGTGCGTGGCCGTGATTCCCGGTCTCAAGAAGGCCGCCTTCATCATCGGCGGCGAGGTCGGCAAGGGACTCATGAGCTGCCGGCACGACGGCCAGTGGAGCGCGCCGGTGTTCATGCAGATGCAAAAGGGAAGCTGGGGGCTGCAGATCGGCGCGCAGTCGATCGATCTCGTGCTCCTTGTGATGAACGAGAGCGGCGTCGAGAAGCTCCTGCGTAACAGAGTGTCGCTCGGTGTCGAAATGTCCGTGGCGGCCGGTCCCGTCGGCCGCGACGCGCGGGCGGCGACCGACATTCAGTTGAAGGCGGAGATTCTTTCGTATTCGAGGACCCAGGGACTCTTCGCCGGGATCAATCTCTCGGGCGGTGTCGTGAAAAGCGACCAGGACGACAACGCGGATCTCTACGGCAAGGGTGTCCTGCCTCGTCAGGTGCTGCTTGAAGGCGCCGTGAAACCACCGGCCGTGACTCAGCCCTTCATGACGGCCCTTCGCCGATAGAGTGGTCGATGTGAGAGTCCAGCATGAAGAACACCGTCAAGAGCCGGTTCGACCGGATCGAGCAACGGACAGACCTGCCGCTGTCATTTCTCGCCCTGCTCATCGTTCCGGCGCTCGTCGTCGAAGACCGCGCCCAGAGCCTGTGGATGCGCGACGTCGCTGTCGGGATCAACTGGGTCGTGTGGCTGGCGTTCTGCGCGGAGTTTGCCGGCAAATTGATCTTTGCACCCTCCAGAATCGAGTACCTGAGACGAGCCTGGTTCGACCTGCTGATCATTCTGCTGTCGCCGCCCTTTCTCGTGCCGCTGGCCCTTCAGTGGATCCGCGCCGTGCGGGTGCTGCGATTGCTGCGGCTCGTTCGCGCCGCGGCGGTCGCCGCAATCGGGCTGCGGGAAGCCGGGCAGGCGCTTCGCCATCGAAGCTTTCACTACGTGCTCCTCGTGACATTTGTGGTGATCGCGCTCGGTGCCGCCGGCATCTTTGCGGCGGAGCACGGACAGAACAAGGCCATTCAATCGGTTGGCGACGCCTTCTGGTGGGCGATTGTGACGACGACCACGGTCGGCTACGGGGACGTGTCGCCGGTCACCGGCGAAGGCCGCCTGATCGCGGTCGGACTCATGTTCCTCGGCATCGGCTTCATCGGGGTATTCACGGCCACGATCACGAGCTTCTTCCTGTCTCCGGGCGGGGCGGAACAGGACGAGACGGTGGAACACCGGCTGGATCGGATCGAGGCCAAGCTCGACGCGTTGATGCAGCGCGGTGGGCACGACGACGACCGGCGGTCGTAGCGCGGGGCTTCAATAGCGCGGTGTCGCCCGTAGCGCAGGGCTTCAGTAGCGCGGTGTCGCCCGTAGCGCAGGGCTTCAGCCCTGCTGTCAGACATCCAGTCCGACCGATCGCATGAGCTCGATAGCGTTGCTCCGGCTCACGATGCCTGGTCGCATCACATAGTCGTAGTGCAGCCGACCCTCTCTGACATCGTCCTGGAAGTGCACGTTGCCGGCGTTCGGGCCAAGCGGTCCGGCGATGGCCGTCAGCGCCAGATCATGAGTGGTAATCAGCCCGATGGCACCGCGATCGACGAGCCCGCGCACGATGGCCGTCGCGCCCAGAAGTCGATCGTGTGAGTTCGTGCCGTGGAGGAACTCGTCGATGAGGAACAAGAGAGGAGCGCGGTCGCGCGCCGCGTCCATGATCTGTTTGAGCCGGAGAATCTCCGCGTAGAACCGCGACACGCCTTCCCGTAGTGAATCCTGGATATGAATGGACGCCCCGACAGCCAGCGGCGAGAGTCGCATCCGTGTCGCATACACCGGACCGCCGGCCTGCGCCAGGACGACGTTGATGCCGAGCGTCCGGAGGAACGTGCTCTTGCCCGACATGTTGGATCCGCTGACGATGAGGATCTGCAGCGGCGGGATGATGGAGACGTCGTTCGTGACGACGCGCATGACGGACGGGTCGAGCAGCGGATGACCGATCGCATCGGCTTCGAACCGCCCCGGGCCGTCGACGAGATCCGGGAACACGTGCCCGGGACGCCCGTAGTGGTAGCTGGCTAGCGAGGCGATGGCCTCGATCTCTCCGATCGTGGCCAGCCACCGTGCGACCGACGGCCCGGAGACTGCGCGCCAATCTTCCAGTCGACATGCCATGTGCAGGTCGAACAGCACCAGAGGACCCGTCAGGCGGATGAACCAGTTGCGCCGTATGTCGGCGATGTTCATCAGCCGGTTGAGCGCGGCGATTCGCCGCGATGCCTGTTGGCCGTCTGTCTGGAGTGCCGTGCGAAGTCGCACCAATCGTGGTGACGCGAATGTCTCGGCTTCCGCGACTAGCAGGAGTCTCTCGAGCAGTGCGAGATAGGTCGTGGCGGATTCGGCTTCGCCAAGAATTCGATCCGTCCGCGCCTTGAAACGCCAGACGACGGCGGAGACCAGCACGCCGACCGGAAGAAAGTACACGCGAAGGGCCAACAGGGTTGTGTCAGGAAGCGCCACGACGCCGGCAAGCGCGGTCAGGTAGGCCATGATGGCAACGAGCACCAGCGCACCGGCAATCGACCCACCCCATGCCGCGGGACGTAACAGACGCGACTGCAGCTCGAGGGGTCGCGCACCCCAGGCCGTCAGCGACGTCGGATTCACGCCCGAGCGAACCTGCCCGTCGACGATCGCCATCTGCTCGTGGAAGTCGACTCGTGGGCCCACGTCCTTCACTGCGTCCTGTCGCTGTCGCACGTCTTCGGGAACCGAAGGATTCAGCAACCAGCGCGCGAGCGTTTCCTCACCCGTGGTCGTGCGCGCATTGCAGATCAGATCGAACAGGGACCCGCAGCCAAAGAGATCGAGGTCGCGTGCATAGACGTGGTGTTCGTCCAGGAAGCGTGTGCCCGGCGTGCCCGTGCCTGGCCAGTGACCATCGATTCGTGCGACGCCGCGTTCGTAGAACTGAATGGCGCGAGACAGCGTCGCCGACGACGCTTCCAGCCGTTCCAACCATCCACCGAGAAGGAAAAGGAAGGGGAGTGGCGCGAGCAGCCACCAAGCTGAAAACGAGGCGCGACCGATGACGAGGGTGCCCGCGATGGCGATGCCGCAGAGCGCCACCAGCACACGCGCGTAGCCCACGGTCTGGTGACGCCTGTCGAGCGTGGCCAGCGACGCGCGACGAGCGGCCAGGCGGTTGGCGTACTCGGCTCGTGGGTTCATGCGGTGTGCGCGGAGGTCAGCGGATCCGCTTGGCAATCCAGTCGGAGACGGTCTTCAATGCCACTGGCGCCATCGTCTCTTCGATCTGCGCGTATTCATTCGGCGACCCGGTCGTCGCGGTCTGAAACAGGTGATTCAGCTGTGGGAGATGGATGGCCGTCACGTCACGGTTGCCACCGGCCTTGAGTGCGGCTTCGATGGCGGGGAGATTTTCGGCGTAGGGCACCTGCAGGTCGCGCTCGCCGATGAGCGCAAGGACAGGGCATGTTAACTTTGACAGCGCCGGCCGTGGATCGTAGGTGAGGAAGTAGCGGAACCATGGGGTCGAGACGCTTTTGAACTGTGCGTTCAACTGAGCGGCGATGGCCGGCTTCTGCGCGGCCGGTGCGGCAGCGACGAATTCGTCTCGCAACGCGGCGAACTTCGCGTCGGCGGCAGCCAGGTCTTTCTCGGTCTTCATGATTGCGAAAATGCGTTCCTGCAGCCGCTGGTTGGCGGCGACTTGCGCGTCCGTCGCTCCATTGGCCCGGTTCACTGCCGCGGCCTGCAGGTAGAGAATCTGCTCGCCGGGGAGTCCGGGGCCGGCGAGCATGACGATGAACGCGACGTCTTTCGAGCGCGTCGCGACAATTGGGGCAATGAGGCCGCCCTCGCTGTGCCCGATGAGGCCGATGTGCGCCGTGTCGATCTCTCGGCGGCCCTTGAGATACGCGATGCCGGCCAGCACGTCGCCCGCGAAGTCGTCGCTCGTGGCGGTGTCTGTCGTGCCGGACGATCCGCCGACACCGCGGTCGTCCACGCGCAGCACCGCGATACCGTTGCGGGTCAGGTGATCCGCGAGCACGAGGAACGGTTTGTGACCGAAGACGGTCTCGTCACGATCTTCGGGGCCCGACCCGCTGATGAGGATGACCGCGGGTGATCGCACGGCTGAGCGCGGCAGCGTCAGGGTTCCCGCGAAGGTGATCCCTCCCGCCCTGTTTTGGTACCTGACTTGTTCCTCCAGGTAGGGAGGCGGCGTCGTGACGTCCCGGGCTTCCTGGGGTCGCTTGGGAACGGCTGCTTCGCCGCGCGTCAATACCAGCGGGAACGAGCCGCCGCCCTGTGTGAACGTGCCCTCGATGCGCGACCCGTCGGTCGACAACCGTCCCTCGAACGAGATCCCGGCGCTTTTCAGCGCGAACCGCACGACGTTTCCCGCGAGTGACACCTCCGCCGGCATTCCCGTGACGCCCTGATCGAGGCTGTCGAGCGTCGCGGTCAATGCGCCGTCCGGCGCCTGGGAAACCTTGAACGCCAGACGCAGATTCACCGCGCCGGTCGCCAAGGTGCCCTGCCACGAGCCGGCGATTCCGGCGGATGACGTCTGGGTTGCCGCACCCCGGACCGCCGGTGCCTGCACGACGACGCACGCTGCCAGCAGGGCGACAACGATCCGCATTTTCATGAGTGCATTCTACGTCCTGTCGGCGTCGGGGCCATTACTCCCGCGAGCCGGTTCGACGACGCGGGAAATGGCACCTTCGCGACCCGTCGGCGGAATGCCTCAGCTCCGTGAGCTGAGGCGGACGTTTGGCGCTACGGTGCAATTTCCCATCTGCGCTGAGACGCGTCGCTCACACGGCTCGCGTGCGCAACGGCCCCGCCGCCGATTGCGAGCGGTCCTTGCGGCTGCACCTCGTGGCGCTCGTCGCGCCGACTTCTGAGCAGCGGCCGATTCAAGTCGAGCCGCTCCTCACGTGGGCGATGTCGAGGGTCAGCGTTCGGTCCGCGTCCAGGGATTCGTCGTCAGTCTGGTCGGTGGCGTCGTGCGCCCCGCGGCGGCCAGCGGTCTCGAGTCCGGCAATGACCGCGACGCTGCACGCCAGAAAGGTGAGCCAGGCATTCGGGCGCGGCAGGATGAACAGATCGAGGCGCGCGGGCCAGTACGCAAACAGATACAGGCCCATTGCGTACAGAAACCAGCGCGTTCTGAGCCGCGCGTGGCCCGGTTCGTACGCGCGCGTGAACGGCGTGTGATGAATGGTCAGCGCCATCATGTCGACCAGCAGGATGACGAGCGCCACAACCACCAAGGCGTGCCGTGCCGCCAGCGTCCAGCCAATCAGCGGCACGAGCAGGGCGCAGATGATCAACACTCGCGGCGCCAGGAAGCCGATCATGGCGGCACGCACGGCGAGCCATCGTTCCACCACATGGCCAGACGAGTTAGCGCGGAACGACCAGGATGCAGGAAGCTCGCTCGGCTTGAAGAACGACGCGCGCAAGCCGACCGCCATCCAGTAGCCCATGACGAGCGGGATCCACAGCACGGCCGTGCGCGGACGCATCAGGGATTCGACACTTCGGACACTCCTCGAGAGACCGGCGACGACAATCGCAGCGCCGACCGCCGCGTTCATGGCCATGGGTGCCTGCAGCGCGCGGTTGCGGGCCAGCGTCATCAGGATGAAGTCGGCGATCGCCCGAGCGCTGGTGTGGCGGCCGACCAGGAGTCGCGCGAGTGTCCGGCTCACCTGAGCGGCGCCAAGAAAGCCAGGCGATGCGGGCGGGCTGAGGGCCGCGCGCATCTGCCGGTGGAATTCCGCGACGGACACCGCAATCGCGCCCACAACGGCGATCGACGTTCCGGTGATCGCCCGCCACGTGTGAGTCATGAACGGGAACGCCGGATCGAAGGCGCGCGGCGATCCGCGCAGTTGTTCGAACACACCCGCAAACCAGGCGGGCGGCATCCAGTTCGTGAACGTGGCCGTGACGAACGGCACTTGCCAGATGGCCGGCGAGAGCACGACGAGGCACAGCACGGAGACGACGAAGAGAAACTGGAGCGGGGGACCGCACGCGGCAGCCAGCGCCTGGCGGCCGAGCAGCATCACGCCTCCGCGCACGGTCACGATCGCGGCGAAGACAAAGACGCTGGCGCCAGTTGTGGCGACGAGCATGGCGAAGAGGTGCGTGACGAAGACGATCGCGCCGAGTTGATCGGAGGTGGTCAACGCAAACATCACGGCGTTGAACATGCTGATCGCCAGGGACCCGGCTGCTAGAAACGTCGCCAGCGCGGCGAGCTTGGCGCCGAGAATCGTTCGATTTCGAAGCGGCAGGCTACCGAGCACCATGGCATCGCGTCGATCAAAGGTCAGCGCGTCCCATGCCAGCACGGTGACCAAGCCCACCGCGACCATGGAATAGGTCGTGAGGAAGAATGCGATCCACGCCAACAAGTCGTCCACCCGCGATGGCGGTACCCGCCCGAGCCTGGAGAGAATCACGGCGCTCTGGAATCCGGGGAAGAGCAGAATCAACATGAACGCCCCGGGTACCAGCAAGAAGATCAGGACCCAGACGATCGTCTGATGGAGCTGGAGATCCGACGTGACCGATTCGTTGGTGAAGAACTGCGCGAAGAACATCCGCCACAAGATCCTCACGCGGACGCCTTCATGGCTGCAATGAGATCTTGCGATCGTTTGTCGACGCTCTCGACGTTCTCGTCTGCGACGAGCGCCGCGAACACGGCGTCGAGTGACGGCAGTTGGAGCGTCGCGCGGAGCGTCGCGACCGAGTCGTGGCCCACGATGATGCCGTCTTTCAGGATGACCACCCGCGAACAGACCTGCTCGACCACTTCGAGGACGTGCGAACTGAAGACGACGATCTTTCCGTCGGCGGCGATGGCGCGCACGAAGGCTTTCAAAACACGCGCCGCGCTCACGTCCAGCCCGGAGAACGGCTCGTCGAGGATGACGATGCGCGGGTTGTGGAGGAGGGCGGCGGCGATGAGGATCTTCTGCCGCATGCCCTTGGAATAGGACGATAGCGTCTGGTAGCGGTCGTCGTGGATGCCGAACAGGTGAAGGAAGCGATCGATCTTGTCGTTCAGCACCTTGTCGGCCACACCGCGGAGGCGTCCGATCAACTGGAGGTATTCGGGGCCGGTCAGGTACGAGTAGAGGTGCGGCTCCTCCGGCACGTATCCGACCGACGCTTTGTAGGACAGCAGGTTCCACAGCACGTCCGTGCCGTCGAGATGGACGCTGCCACTTGTCGGTCGTAACAGCCCGGTGAGGATCTTGACCGTCGTGCTCTTGCCCGAGCCGTTCGGCCCGAGCAGTCCCAAGACCTCGCCTGGACGTACCTCGAAAGATAGATCCTGGATTGCGCGCAGGCCGCCATAGTGCTTGGTGAGTGTGCGGACTTCGAGCATGGGTGGTTGGACACCGGGAACGCGGATTCGGTTCCACGGGCCAGTGCTTTGTCACGTTCGCTGATGGCGCTGGTTGTCTGTGCTGCGTGAGCGAACCTTGCGAGCGGCGCGTCTCACGCGTCAGTTGGGAAACCGAATCGTAGGGCCAACATCCGCGGCAACTCATGGAGTTGCCGCATCTCACCGACAGATCCCGAGATGAGATTTCCCGCGCCGTCGAGCGGTTCGCTCATGCAGCACAGACGGCCAGCGCCGGCCTGTTTGACAACGTGGGACCTTGCGGCCGGTCAGCGTCGGTGGTCCGGGTGGCAGGCCATATCGATCACGACCGTGCTCGCCAGGATGAGCACGTCGTCTTGCCCGTCCTCGATGTCCACGCCATACGAATCTGTCCACGTGAACCACTGCTTCGAGACCGTCGCGACCGATCTCCCGCCGAACCCTTGTATGTCGCCGCGTGACATCGTCTATGTCGGGCACATGCTCGACATGGCGACCAAGGCGGCGATCATTCAGATCATCGGCGAAGCCGGCCGCAACGGGTCCGGCCAATTCTGTGCCGAGCATCCAGAGATTCAGTGGGCGGACATTGTTGGCATGCGACATAAGGTTGTTCACGACTACCTGGGTGTTGACGAGGACATCGTCTGGCAGGTCGTCACCGAGGACTTGCCAAAGTTGGTGGCCGCGCTCGAACCTCTGGTCGCATCGGGCTGAAGCATATGACGCCCCTGTTGGCGCACATATGGTCCCGAAGTGGCTGGAATGCCTTCCGAACGGCCTTGTCCTTCAGATCTACCGCCAACATAGTTTAGCGTCCCGCTCAGCGTGCACGATCAATCGTGCACGCCGTTGTTCCCTTAGCGAAAGTCCTGCGATGATGTGGCATGGCCATCTTCACCACTGAGCCAGGCGCGGCGCATCCGCTCGGCACGACGACGTCGGCGGAGGGCACCACCTTCTCGCTGTTCTCGCAGGCGGCTACCGGCGTCGAGCTGCTGCTGTTTGACGACCCCCGGGCGACCGAGCCGCTGCAGGTCGTCCGGCTGGATCCGTTTCACAACAAGACGTTCCACTTCTGGCACGTGTTCGTGCGTGGTTGTGGGCCGGGAACCTTCTACGCATTTCGAGTGGACGGACCGTTCGATCCGGCCGCGGGTCACCGGTTCAACCGCAACAAAGTGCTGATCGGTCCGTACGCGCGTGGCCTCTGCAAGCAGCTGTGGAGGCGCGCGGACGCCGAGGGACCGGCGGACAATCTCGCGACATCCATGCGCTGTGCCGTGGTGGACCTCGCGTCGTACGACTGGGAAGGCGACCGGCCGCTGAAGCGGCCGATCCACGAGTCCATCATCTACGAACTGCACACGGGCGGATTCACGCGATCACCGAGCGCGCATGTCGCGCATCCGGGGACATTTGACGGCCTCGTGGAAAAGATCCCGCATCTCCAGGCGCTCGGCGTAACGGCTGTGGAACTGCTGCCGGTGTTCGAGTTCGACGACTCCGACTCGTCGCTGAATCCCGCCGGTGGCGTGATTCGCAACTATTGGGGCTACAGCCCGATCGGATTCTTCAGCCCGCACTCCGGCTATTCGGTGGACCAGACCGGCGCGTCCCGCATCAACGAGTTTCGCGATCTCGTCAAGGCCATGCACAAGGCCGGCATCGAAGTGATCCTCGACGTCGTGTTCAATCACACCGACGAGGGGAACGAGTTCGGTCCGACCCATTCGTTCCGGGGTATCGACAATCGGACGTTCTACGTCCTCGACTCGAACAACCTGGCGTCGTACTCCAACTACAGCGGCACCGGCAATACCTTCAACGCCAATCACCCGCTTCCGCAGAAGTTCATTCTCGATTGCCTGCGGTTCTGGGTGGAGGAGATGCACGTCGATGGATTTCGTTTTGACGAAGGATCCATCCTGGCGCGCGGAGAAGACGGGGCGCCGCTCGTGCATCCTCCCGTGATCTGGCAAATCGAACTAGACGATGCGTTGGCCGACACCAAGGTGATTGCGGAGGCGTGGGATGCCGCGGGTCTGTACCAGGTCGGGCATTTCCCAGGCGACAGGTGGGCCGAGTGGAACGGCGTGTACCGCGACGACATGCGCCGGTTCCTCAAAGGCGATCCCGGCATGACGGGCGCGGTGGCGTTACGTCTTGGTGGCAGCCCCGACATCTATCAGGGGGGTGAGACGCCCGAGAACAGCATCAACTTCATCACCGCCCACGACGGCTTCACGTTGAACGACATGGTGTCGTACAACTACAAACACAACCTCGCGAACGGTGAAGGGAATCGCGATGGGATCGACAACAACCTGAGCTGGAACTGCGGCGTGGAGGGCCCCTCGGACGATCCCGCCGTCGATGCCTTACGGCGTCGACAGATCAGAAATGCCATGACGTTGTTGATGCTGTCGCGTGGCGTGCCGATGATGGTCGCCGGCGACGAGATCCGGCGCACGCAGGGCGGCAACAACAATGCGTACAACCAGGACAACGCGACGGGCTGGATCGACTGGGCGCTGGCCGAATCGCAGATCCACGTGCTGCGATTTGTTCAACGGATCATCGCGTTCCGCAAGGCGCATCCGTCGCTGTCGCGCCCCTGTTTCTACACTGGCGCGTTCGACGAACGCGGACTCGCCGACATCATCTGGCACGGGACACGGTTGCATAGCCCCGGGTTCGACGATCCCGAGGCGCGGGCGCTGGCCTGCACCATCGCCGGGGTCGACGGCAGCGCCGACCTGCACCTGATGATGAACATGTTCTGGGAGCCACTCGAGTTCGACGTGCCCGCGATTCCCGAACGGACCTGGCGGGTGGCGATCGATACGTTCGCGGAGAGCCCACACGACATCGCCGCCGAGGGTCAGGCGCCGCCGTTCATCGGATCCTCCTGCACGGTGCAAGCTCGCAGCATCGTCGTGCTCTCCTACCACCCGACCGCTTCGCCGTCCTTGCGGTGATCGGATCCTGCTCGATAGACGCCGTTCACCGGCAGATCTCGCGTCACGCTGCTGCGATCGAAGGTCGGCTCCGGCAACGTGGGATCTCGCGTGAACAGGATGCCCTGATACCCGCCGACAGCGCTCCCGTTGATTGATCGCACGTTGTGCCCCTTTGCCGTCAGCGCGGCGCCGACAAGATTGAACAGATTGGTCTCGAGCGAGAGGACGTTCGTTCGTTGGGTGTGCGTAAAGCGCGCGGCATCCGTCGTCATCTGCACGTTCATGCCGAGGTCGATGAGGTTGACCATGTGCTGCGCGTGCGTCTCCGGCTGCACGCTGCCTCCCATGTTGCCGAAGGTCATGAGCGGCCGGCCGTCCTTCTCGACGAAGCCGGCGATGATCGTGTGAAACGGCCGCTTGTGGGGCGCGACGATGTTGGGGCTCTTGGGATCGAGCGAGAAGCCGCCGCCGCGGTTGTGCAGCACGAAGCCGTAGGGCGGCACCGTGGCCCGGCTGCCATAGGTGCTGAAGACGCTGTGGATGAGCGAAACCATGTTGCCCCAGCGATCCGCCGCGGGGAGATAGATCGTCCCGCCCTCAATCGCGGCGGGCGCCGTCGACGTGGACGCGACGTTGGGATTGATCTTGCCGCAAAGCGTCGCGGCGTACGATTTCGACAGGAGGTCCTTCACGGGCACTGTCGCAAACTTCGGGTCGGCGTTGCGTGTCAGGAGATCGGCGTACGCCAGCTTCTTGGCCTCAACCTCGAGATGCCAGTACATGGGGTCCGACGGTCCGAGGCTCGCGAGGTTCATGCCGAGCTTTGGCACGCACACTTCGAGGATGTTCAGCATCTCCAGCGCGGCGAATCCCTGGCCGGGCGGCGGGAGTTCAAACACGTCGTAGCCGTGGTAGTTGGTGGAAATCGGTTCCACCCACTCGGACTGAAAGTCCGCAAGGTCCTGCCGCGTCATCACACCGCCATTGGCCTGCACCTTGGCCACGATTGCGGCCGCGATGTCGCCCTTATAGAACGCGTCGCGTCCCTGTTTCTGCACCAGGCGCAGCGCGGACGAGAGCGCGGGGTTGCGGATGACGCTGTAGAGATCCGGTGCCCGATCGCCGATGAGAAACGTGTCCCGTGAATTCGGATCGTCGCGCAATCCCGAATTCGGATTTGTACGCGACCCGTTGACCGCGCCGTGGAGATCCGAACTCCGGCGTTCCGCCAGGCCCCAGCCTTCTTCGGCCATCTGCGCCGCGCGTTCAAACGTTTCCTTGAACGTCAGCGTGCCGAATCGTTTCAGCAGCGCGTCGTAGCCCGAAATCGCGCCCGGCACGGTTGCGGAGTTCACGCCGCTGCTCGGCACGGTCTTCACCTTGAGTTTCTGCGTGAAGAACTCCGGCGTCCATCCAGCCGGAGCCCAGCCGGCCGAGTTCAGCGCGTAGAGCTTCTTGTCCTTCGCCACCCACACGAGCGCGAAGAGATCCCCGCCGATGCCCGTGTCGTTCTGCGATGTCACGTCGAGCACCGCGCCCGCCGCCACGGCAGCGTCGATCGCGTTGCCCCCCTGTCGCAGCATCTCGAGCCCGGCTTGTGCCGCCAGCGGATCGCTTGTGGAGACGATGCCATGACGCGCGAGGACTTCCGATCGACCCTGATCCAGCCATCCTTGCGCCCTCGATCCGGGCACAGCCTTGATGGTGGCTGTTGGCGTCGGCGCGCCGGCGGTGGGCACGCCGAAGGCGTTGGGCGATTGCGCGGTCCCGCTCACGGTGCAGACGGCGATCGCAAGTGCGGCGACGGCGATGGACGCTCGGCGTGTGGCTTTCATTCTCGTCTCCTCACGGCAGGGCTGAAGCTTGCACTACGACTAGTTCTGCAGGGCTAAAGCCCTGCGCTACGACAGTCTACGCTCGTCGTGCAGGCCTTCCGAGCTCATGCCGCCGCTGCCGAGCGGTCCGGTTAATGTCGTACGGTCCGAGTTTGGTTCCGGCGCTCAGACTCACAAGTGCGGGCGATTATAGTCGGGATACTTGCTGAGTTTGACAGCGACGTCGGGCAGGCGTAGAAATGAACTTGCCACGCGTTTTCCATAGAGAGAAGCGGAGGTCAAGTCAGAAACCCGCCGGACTCGTGTGGCGGTCCGGCAGGCAGGCGCGGTTCTCAAACTAACCCAAGGGAGGTCGTATGGAAACTCCACCGGGCCTCTATGACGCGCGTCGGGGTAGGTAGCCCCGCTGGCGCGCGAAAGACCCAAAGACGAATCGAATAATCGTAGATCGCGGATCGAAGATAGTCCCGGCTCCTGCCGGGACGCGCGAAACGCGCACTGAAACGCCCGTACCGGCACCCGCCGCGTCGGGCGTTTCTTTTTAGAGCCGTCGGGAGTCTGGCGCTACCATAGGAACCGCCAACGAAATCGAGCTTGGACGTGAAACCGCTCGCCGTCGTTTCCGCCGCTTCCACTGTCGCCGTGCTCGCGGCGCTGACCCTGGGCGCGCTCGCGCAGACGCAGGCGCCTCCGGCTCAGGGCCAGGGCGCGCAGCCACCCATCTTCCGCACGGGTGTCAATTTCGTGCGGGTCGACGCCGTGGTTACCGACAAGAGCGGCGCCCCCCTGACGGATCTCAAGCAGGAGGATTTCGAGGTCACCGAGGCCGGCAAACGCCAGACGATCGCGACCTTCAAGCTCATCATGCTCGACGGCGGCCTCATGCCCGGCCCAGACGGCGTACCGGCCAGCATCTCCAGCGACGAGGTTGAAGAAGAGGAAGCGGCCAAAGATGACGTGCGCCTGTTCACCATCTTCCTCGACGACTACCACGTGACGCGCACATCGAGCCGCATCGTTCAACAGCAGGTCGCGCGCTTCGTCGAAACACAACTCGGCCCGTCCGACATGGTCGGCGTGATGTATCCGCTCACGTCACTCGCGTCGATCCGCATGACGCGGGACCACGGCAGCGTGATCAGATTGCTGCAGCAGTTCGAGGGACGAAAGGGCGACTACACACCGAAGAATGCGATCGAGAACAACTACATCAGCAAGTGGCTGGTCCCGCCGGGCGGGCTCGAGGGGCTTCGCGACAGCGTCGTGTTTTCCGCACTCAAAGGCCTGGCCATGCACATGGGTGGCCTGAAGGACGGGCGACAGACGGTGGTCCTGGTGAGCGAAGGCTACAACAGCCCGGATCACGACAAGCTGTACAGCAGCTTGCGGGATGTCGCCGAGGTCGCGAGCCGGTATCACACCGCGATCTATCCGGTGAGTCCTCAGATTCTGGCGCCCGACCTTCAGCACATGCCGAAGGACACGATGGAGACCCTGAGCTTTCTCGCTCAGCACAGTGGCGGCCGCGCGATCTTCGATCAGACAACAACGGGAGCAGAGTATCGCGAGCGGTACGCGACGCCAGAGTTGCCTCGCAGCCAGTTGACGCTGGCGATGAAGCAGATGGTCGTCGATGCGAGCGTCTTCTATCTGATTGGCTACAACTCCGTCGCGACGCCGGACGACAAGTTCCACAAGATCGATGTCAAGGTGAAGCGCCGGGGCGCCGAGGTGCGCCATCGGGAAGGTTATTGGGCACGGAAGCGTTAGACTCCCTACTGAGGAAAAACCATGACGATTCGCACGCGCTTGCAGTTGACGCTCTTTGCGGTTGCCCTCCTTGCCGCGACAGGGCTGGCCGGTGCCCGCCAGCAGGTCGCGACGGCCCCGGCCCAATCCGCTGCGCTCAACCAGCCGATGCCGGTGGACCCGCAGATCACGACGGGCCAGTTCACAAACGGGCTGCGCTATTACGTCCGCGCCAACAAGAAACCCGAGAAGCGCGCGGAACTCCGGCTCGTTGTCAAGGCCGGGTCGATTCTCGAAGACGACGATCAGCAGGGGCTGGCCCATTTCGTCGAGCACATGGCATTCAACGGCACCCAGCACTTTCCCAAGATGGAGATTGTGTCGTTCATCGAGTCGCTCGGTATGCGCTTCGGAGCAGACATCAACGCCTACACGAGCTTTGATGAGACGGTCTACATGCTGCAGGTGCCCACCGACAAGCCCGGGACGCTCGACCGGGCCATGCTGGTCCTCGAAGACTGGGCGCACAACGTGTCCTTCGAGCAGACCGAAATCGACCAGGAGCGCGGCGTCGTCATGGAGGAGTGGCGGCAGCGGCGCGGCGCCGGCGCGCGCACGCAGGACAAGATGTTTCCGATTCTGCTTCAGGGCTCGCGGTACGCCGATCGGATGCCCATCGGCAAGACGGAGATCATTCAGGGCTTCCGCCCGGATCGCCTGAAGAAGTTTTATGCGGACTGGTACCGGCCCGACCTGATGGCCGTCGTCGCGGTCGGCGACTTCGACAAGCCCGCGGTTGAGAGTCTGGTCAGGACGCACTTCTCGTCGATTCCGGCCGCTACCTCACCGCGGCTGCGGCCGACGTTCGACATTCCCAGTCATCCCGGCACGGTGTACGCGATCCTCGCGGACAAGGAAACGACGGGCACGTCCATCGAACTCGATCACCTGCTTCCCACGCGCGAGCAGGGAACCGTCGGCGTCTACCGGCAACATAGCGTGGACCGTCTGTTCTCCACCATGCTCAATGGCCGCTTTGCTGAGCTGGCGCAGAAAGCCGATGCGCCATTTCTTGGCGCCGGCGCCAGCCGCGGGACGTTCCTGGCGCGCACGAAGGAAGATGCGTCGCTCAGTGCGCGCGTCAAGGAGGACGGCATCGACCGCGGGTTGGATGCGTTGCTCGCCGAGGCCGAGCGCGTGTCGCGTTTCGGTTTCACCGCCACTGAACTGGATCGCGCCAAGCAGAACATGCTGGTTAATTACCAGCGCCAGCAGGCGGAACAGGACAATCGTCTGTCGGGAAGCCGGGCCGACGAATACATCCGGAACTTCCTCGAGAAGGAGTCGCTGCCGACCGCGGACGATGAATACGCCCTGCACCAGCGCTTGCTGCCGACGGTTACGCTGGAGGAGGTCAACAAGCTCGCCAAGGAATGGTTTCCGGACGAGAATCGCCTTCTGGTCCTCACGCTACCCGAGAAAGCTGGCCTGGCCATCCCGGACCAGGCCCATTTGGCGGCCGTCATCAAGTCCGCGCCCGCGAAAGCGCTCACGCCGTACGTGGACACCGTTGCCGCCGCCGCACTGCTCGATTCCATCCCCGCACCCGGTGCCATTGCCAGGACGACATCGAAGGACGTCATCGGCATCACGGAGTGGGAGCTGTCAAACGGCGTGAAGGTCGTGCTGAAACCGACGACCTTCAGACAGGACGAAATCATTTTTCGCGCGACGAGCCCTGGCGGCACGTCGCTCGCGAGCGACGTGGACTACATCCCCGCGAGCACGGCCACGCAGGTCATCAGCGCCGGTGGCGTCGGCAAATTCAACGCGATCGATTTGCGCAAGGTCCTGACCGGCAAGACCGCGTCGGCCAACGCGCTCATCGGCGAGCTGGACGAGGGGTTCACCGGAACGAGCTCTCGCAAGGATCTGGAAACGATGTTTCAGCTCATCTATCTGCGGTTCACGCAGCCGAGAGCGGACGAGACGGCGTATGGCGTACAGGTGTCACAGATAAAGACCGCGTTGGCGAATCAGAGCGCCAGTCCCGATTTTGCCTTTGCGGAGGCGATGACGACGACGCTGTATCAGAATCACGTCAGGAGACGCGCGCCGTCGGTGGCCGCGGTTGACCAGTGGAATCTGGCGAAGTCGCTCGCGTTCTATAAAGATCGTTTCTCCGATGCCAGTGACTTCACATTTGTCTTCGTCGGCAGCTTTGATCTCCCGACGATGAAGCCGCTCGTCGAGCGGTATCTTGGCGGACTGCCGTCGACGAGGCGCAAGGAGACGTGGAAAGACGTCGGCGTGCGCATGCCGGAAGGCGTGGTCGAGAAGCAGGTTCAGAAGGGCATCGAACCCAAAAGCCAGGCAGCCATCGTGTTCAGCGGGCCGTTCCGGTACGACCAGACCCAACGCGTCGCCATCCGGGCCATGGCCGAGGTGCTTCAAGGGAGGCTGCTCGAGACGATTCGCGAGCAACTGGGCGGCACGTACAGCATTGCCGCCAGGCAGAGCTACCAGAAGATTCCCAGGCCGGAATACTCCATCACGGTCCAGTTCGGGTCCGACCCGCAGCGGCAGAACGATTTGATCGCGCGCGTCTTCCAGGAGATCGAGCAGTTCAAGGCGAACGGTCCGACCGCCAAGCAGGTGAGCGACGAGAAGGAAGCGCTTCTGCGGGAATTCGAGACCAACAGTCAGCAGAACAACTACCTGCTGTCCCAGCTCACCGGGAAGTACCAGTACGGCGAAGATCCCGCCGAGCTCTGGAACGTGCCGGACTACTACCGGAAGATCGATGCGGCGATGATTCAGCAGGCGGCGCGGACGTATCTCAACACGAACCGCTATGTGAAGGTCACGCTGGTTCCGGAGAAGAAGTAGAGCAGGTTACGCAGGTCGGGGCGCTCGGCATCGCCGCCAAGCGCTCGCGGCCGATAGCCCGGCCGCACGTGGCGCAGACGCCATAGGTTCCGTTTGCGATCCGCGCGAGAGCCCCACGAACACGACGGACCTCGGCGATCGTCATCTCGTCGAGTCCTTCGAGAACCTCGTCGTTCTCCAATTCGCTGGCGCGTTCCTGCCAGTCGCGATCGTGGGTTTGCCGCAGGTCGCCTTCAATCTTTCCAGCCCGTTTCAGGAGACGGGCAAGCGTCGCTTCAAATTGCACTCGTACGGCCTCGTGCTTCTTCACGTCCTGCTCCTCACCTCGACAATCGGGTCAAAGGTCCCGCGTACCCGCTGCCGGGAATCCGGCAATCCGAGAGGCTTGACAGGTTCTCATGCAATTTGGAGGCCCAGGGCTTCAGCAGGCTCGCCCGGCTGTGGGCCTTGCGACTCATCGCTGGTATCATCTCCGGCGGCCAGACGAATCGGCAAGAGCGGGTCGTCCGTCGATGAAGGTCGGATGCAGGGAAGAGGACCGGTGGACATGCGCGGCCTGCGGACCGCGCTTGCGATACTCGCGATCTGGTGCGTGGCGTTCGCCGTCGGCCTGCACGCGCACGACCTGGCGCGCAGCGAATCGGTCGTGACGGTTCGCGGACCCGACGTGCGCGCCCGCCTGACGCTCGATCTTCTTGCCATTGCCGGTGTCGACACGAACGGTGATGGGGACGTCTCGTACGGTGAGTTGGACGAGAAGATCGATCGCATCTACGCCATCATCAAGGATCACTTCACTATCCGGAGTCTCGACCCGCCCGTCCGCACGACGCTCGAACGGTATGCGGTGCGGGACGGACACGTTGGGCAGCTGGACCTTCTCTTCACCTTCGACCGCGACGTCACCCGTCTCACGATGACGTCGACGCTTCATCGCGTCCTGCAGCCAACGCATGAGCACCTGACGCGCGTGTCGTTCGGCGGCGACACGCGTCAGGCCGTGCTTGATGCCCGGATGCCGGAAGCGGCCTTTGGGAAAAATTCCGAGCCATACTCCGCGACGATTGTGCTCGGCCTTCTCGCGGCGGCCGGTGTCGGGTGCGTCGCCGTCTATCAGCTCGTGCGGCGCGCGGTCTTGTCATGACCTCGTCCGCCCGCCGCGCGCGTCTGTCGGCGCTGGCAACCCTGGTGGCCCTGGCGGCCCTGGGGACGTTGTCGTTGGCCGCGGCGATTGTCTGGCGGGTGACGCTCGCGCCCTCGCGCGGCAATCCGTCAAAGGTGCCGTCGCAGGGCGCGCCCGCCACGCTACGCGATCCAACCGGACCACTGTCGATGGCGGCGGTTGGCGACTCACTGGTCGTCAGACCGTGGCCCAATCCCGATGTCGATCGCCCGTTCGACGAGGTGACGGCGATCCTGCGGCGTGCGAGTTTCGCCGTCACCAACCTTGAGGAGAACCTCCGCGACGCTTCGCCGGACAGTGTCAACGGCGTCAACCGCGCCAACCTGGTCAATGGTACTGACCGGGCGGCCCGCGGAACGCTATCGCCGCGCGCCGGCTGGCCCGTCGGTCCGGGCACGGTCGCCACCGACCTGCGGCGTGCGGGTTTCACCATCGTGACGCGCGCCAACAATCACGCGGCAGATGAAGGCGCGGAAGGACTGCAGACGACCGGCGACGTGCTGGACCGCGCGGGCCTTCATCACGCTGGCGCCGGTGCCGACGCGAATCGCGCGAGTGCGCCGATATTCCTGGGGACCGCGCCGAGGCGCATCGCCGTGATCGCGGTGACCACCTCGGCGTCCGATGAGGCACGCGCCACACCAACGCGCGGGGAGATTCGCGGTCGCCCGGGCGTGAGCACGCTGCGATATGCCGCCGAAGTCACGGCGGATCCGGCCACCTACGCGACGCTCGCCGCGATGCCGGGAGCCGATCGCGCGGGATCCGGGTCGGCGTCCGCCTTTCACCTCGCGGGCCGTCTCATCAAGAAGGGGTCCCGCACCTCGGTCGAGCTGGTCGCGGACAGCCGCGACGTCAGTGACATCCTCGAGGCAGTTGCGAGCGCACGGGCGCAGGCCGACATCGTGGTCGTCACGATCCACAGTCACGAGCCGGGCAATCTGAGTCAGGCGCCGGCGCCCTTCGTGCGCGAGTTCGCGCGGCAGGCTATCGATCGCGGCGCGAGCGTTGTGGTCGGCTCCGGGCCTCGCCAGCTTCGCGGGATCGAGATTTACAGGGGCCGCGTCATCTTCTACAGTCTCGGAAACTTCGCGTTCGATGCGGCGTCGATTCCGCGCGGCGCCGCTGATGCCTACGACGCGAATACCAATCTGAACGAACTGGCGCTGGAGTCTCTGGGACAGATCGCCGCTTCGACACTGCCGGCCTACGACGAAGCCGCGTGGTGGGAAAGCATCATCGCGACAGTGACGTTCGAGCAGAACGCGGTGACACGGATCCACCTGCAGCCGATCGATCTCGGCACGGGTGTGCCGTTGCGGGATCGCGGGCGGCCCCGACTCGCGGCGGGGGATCGCGGATCTGAAATCCTTCGACGGCTGGCGGACATGTCGAAGGCCTACGGAACCGCGATTCGAATCGAGAACGGGGTCGGGGTGATCGAGCCCTGACTGCAATCGGGTAATCGGGTGATCGACCCCATTACCCAGTTACCCAATCACCCAATTGTCTTCGCGATCCTCTATCCCCCGGCTATTGCTGACCGCTCGAGGGTCTGGCCGCGATCCGGATGACGCCGACGTTGCCTTCAATCGCCATCCTGGTGCCGAACGGCTCCGAGAGTTTCTGCAGCCGCTGCAGGATGCGCTGCGCCATCTCCGGCGGCGCCGGCATCGGGAGCCCTCGCCGTGACAGCGGACCGTCCTGCCTGCCCCAGACCGGATAGACGCGGACTTCCTGCAGTTGCCCCTTGTCGAACCGGCTCAGGGCGACGGCGCTCTCGTAGTTGATCGGCTCCACGACACCACGCCCTTCGAGGCCGCGCACGACGTTCTCGGCTTGCGTGAGGTCGCCGTTCGCGCTGAGGTTGCAGTCGCAACTCCAGTCCCACTCCCGGAAGAACTCGCCAAGGTCGTAGAAGATCGGTTTTCCCTTGTAGATTTCGATGCCTCGGAGAATGTGCGGGCCATGCCCGACAAACGCGTCCGCCCCGTTGTCAATGGATGCATGCGCCAGCGCGATCAGAAAGTCGGGCGGACGATCTTCAAAGAGAAACGGCTGCAGCAGCGTGTCTCCCTGGTGCGCGTGAATGCTCGCGATCATGAAATCCGAGTACTGCTTGCCGTTCTTGATGCTCTTCAACGTATCCTGCAGATCGCCCGGATTCATCGTGTAGGTGAGCGCGCCCGGCTTGGTTCCCACCTTGTACAGCGTGCCGAAAAGCTCCACCTGGCCTGCCGGATCGGCCGTCGGTGGGCGCACGGCGTTGGTTTCCTCCGTGCGATGCGCGTAGACCGAGTCCTTCACCTTCTTCAACGCGGCAATCTCTTCCGCGCTCACCGTGATCGCCCGGGTCACGCCGAGCGAATTCAGGCCCGGCCGGCCACCGGTGATGCCGGCGTCGTAGGTGGCCGCCAGTCTCGACTGGCCACCGCTCGTTTCGCTGTACATGCCGACCAGTCCGACGCGTCCTTTTGGCGTTTCGACAAAACGCGGAGCGCGGGCTTCGTTCAGGTTTCGTCCGACCCCGGCATACACGAGCCCCGCCTGATCCATCAGCCGGACGGTCTCGAACAGTCCTTCCACGCCGGCATCAAGCAGGTGATTGCCGGCGCGATTCATCAGCTTGAAGCCCATCGCCTTCAGATCGGCGGCCACCTCTTTGGTGCCGTTCATGCTCCCGCCCAAGGGACCCTGAAAATTGTTCTCATCACGAATGAGCGATTCGAAGTTGCCGAATCCCACGTCCGCGTCGCGAATCAGCTTGAGACTGCTTTGCACGCCGGCGTCGCTCATCTGCGATGCCGGCCTCACGATGATCACGTCGCCCACGCTCGCGAGCGTGAAGGGCTCCGTGATTTTCATCGCCATGTCCTGTGCCCAGTCTCTCGGCGGCGTCCGGGGAGTGCCCTGTGCGCCAGCCCCGCCGCGTCCCTGGCCGAGGACGCGCGGCACGCCCATGTACGCCACGCTCATGAGGACGACGGTGAGCGCCGCGAATTTCAAAGCGCGGCGAGTCAGGTGCTCTCGAAGTCTCATAGATCCTCCTCAGTTGGACGCGGGCTGCAGATCCTTGATCTCGACCTTGTTCACGTTGTCCATGATCTTCGCAAACGCGCGGGTTGTCGCAGCCAGGCCGGTCCACGGCACGGTCTCGTCCGTCTCGTGATCGCTGTGGTAGTAGGTGTCCACATCAATCACACCAAACGACGGGACGAGCCTCGAGATCCGGCTGATCTCCGCCATCGCCACGCCGTCGGTGCCGTCGTAGGTCGGCACACCGAACGAATTGAACGATTTGATGGCGATGTCGATGAGCGTCCGGCTGCCGTTGAAGCTCCAGTGCAAGGCGTTCATCGTATTGGACGGCCGGATATTTCCCGCGAAGAAATGCTGCGAGGTGAGCGCCGTGTGCTCGGCGTTGATGACGAGCGCGGTCTTGGTGAGCGCGGTGTCCTTGTTGTCGGCCATCCACGACACGCCGATCGCCGTTCCATGATGGCCGGTTGTGCCAATGAACTCGAGCGTCCGGCGCCGCTCGGCCTTCGGAATCTTCGCGTAGTACTCGGCGAGCCCGATCATCGTCGCCATCCCCGACGCGTTGTCGCCCGCGGCTTCGAAGTAGCCGTCACGATGCGCGATGACCATGATCTTCTCGTCGGTCGTGCCGGGCAGTGTGCCCCAGACGTTGGCCGATTTCAACCCGGCCACCATCTGCGTCTCGATGCGGATCTTCACCCGCGCAGGCTGACCCGCTGGCGCTTGTTCGATGAGTCCGCGGAGCGCTTCGCCGTCCTGATACCCCATGGTGAATCCCTGGAATGCTGGCCCAGTGGCCGCTGCCGCCGCAGTCGCGGCAGCCCCGCCATTAGCTGGTCCCGCGCCCGCGCCACGTCCACCCGGAGCCCCACGTCCAGCCGGAGCCGCGCCACCCGGAGCAGCTGCTGGTGCGGCCCCGCGTCCTCCGACCGAGAACTGGTGGCGGATGTTGCCCGGAAGCGCGATCACGACGAATGCCGCCGCCGCGCCCTTGCTCTGCGCGCGGGCAACCGCGCCATTTGTCGCGGCGGAATTGGACCAGACGCCAGGCATCGGGATCGAGTAGATCACGACGGCCTTGCCGCGGACGTCGCGTCCGATGAAGTCGGCCTCTGTGCCGAGCCCGGCGTAGACCACTTCGAGATCCAGGCCACCACCGGGCGTCGATGGCTGTCTCGATCCCGGTTGCGCGGAGGTGAGGTCGATCGACTTACCACCCGCTTGTGCGGATATCTCCCACGACTGCGGCATCCACTGTGGCGGAAGATCGAACTCCTGAATCCGTACCTCGAGACCGGCCTTCCGGAACTTGTCCGCGACCCACTGCGCGTTCTCCGCGTCGGCCGACGTGCCTTCGATGCGGCCCCAGTACTGCGGATGGCCCTGGTCGCGGTACCGGCGCGAGATGGCGGTGATCTCCTTGACGTAGCCATGGAGATGCTTGCCATCGATGGCGGTATACGCGCGATCGGCGGGCGCGACCGGCCAATCCAGGTACGCGTCTTCAAGCTTGTAGACGCTCTGCGCGGGAGCGCCACGCGCGCCGCGTGCCGGCCCGGCCGCCGGCGTTGTCTGGCCGCCAGCCGGCGCCGCGCCCCGTGCTCTTCCTGCAGCTGGCGCCTGCGGAGCCTGCGCCCGTCCGAACAGGCCAGCCAGGATGACGATGACGATAGCCACGCACAACCGGCTTGCATTTCCCCGCATCGCTGGTTCTCCTTATAGAGGGTTGAGGCGCATCCTAGCAGAGGCGCACGGGCGCTCGATTGCGATCTCCCTGGGTGTTTCGCCGTCCATCGCAATAACCTTGCGCGCTGAGGCAGTTATACCAGAGGATGTTGCAATATGAAGCCAATCCTTCCGTTCCTGCTGGCTGTGCTCGTGGTTTCGTTCCTGTCGGCGGCCCCCGGTCCGAAGGACGCGAGCCTGCTCGACGCCGTTCGCCGCGGCGACTCCGGCGCGATGAAGAGTCTCCTCGCGTCCAACGCCGATCCCAACGCGAAGGACGACACCGGCGCCACCGCGCTCATGAATGCCGCGCTGTACGCCTCAGAGCCGGATATGCGCCTGTTGATCGACGCCGGCGCGGACGTCAACACGGCGAACGCGTATGGATCCACCGCGTTGATGTGGGCAGCCGGTGACACGGCAAAAGCGCGGTTGCTCCTCGATCGTGGCGCGGCGCCGAATGCGAGAGCCGCGGACAGGACAACCGCGCTCCTCGTGGCGGCCCGTGAGAACAATCCCGACGCGATGCGACTGCTCATCGCGCACGGCACCGACTTCAAGGCGCCGAGCGATATCGCCAATCTTCTCGGGGTCGCCTACACCATGGCGGGGCCCGATGTGCGGCGGGTGCTCGCGGAGAACGGCGTCGAGTTGAAAGCCCCGGTCCCGCCGGGGGCACCGCTCCTGGCGATGAACCAGAGCAACAGCGCGGTGGTCCGCACACTGCTCGATGCGGGAGCCGATCCCAAAGAAGTCGTGCCGATCCTGACGGTCACCGTGCCGACGCTGGCCCTGGCGGCGACGGCCGGCGAGATCGAGACGATGCGGCTGCTCGTCGCGAAGGGTGCCGATCCGCGCGCGGCCGGGTCGCGCGGCTGGACGCCGCTGATGATGGCCGCTGCCACGTCGCGTCCGGATCCCGCCGTCGTCGGATTCCTGCTTGAAAAAGGCGCCGATCTGCACGCGCGCGACGATGTCGGACGCACGGCGCTCGACTGGGCGCTTCTGGAAGGCGACACGGCTGTCGCTGAACAACTGAAAAAGGCCGGCGCCACGGCGATGGCTCCGCCACCGGCGGCTCCGCGTCCGGTGTCGACGCCGCGCACGGCTGCCGCCGCGATTGAAAAGGCGGTCGCGCGCTTACAGCCGGCGGGTCCCGTGTTCTACGAGAAGAACAAGTGCATCTCGTGCCATAGCCAGAGCCTTCCGGCGATCGCCGTGAAACTGGCAAGTGCGCGAGGCGTTCCCGTCGATCGTGCGCTCGCGGCTCATCCCTCGGAGGCGACTCTCGCGGTGTGGAAGGCCGCGCGCGAGCCGCTGCTTCTCGGCAACGGACCGATTGCCATCGGCGGCTTTGCCGCCCAGATTTCGTACGGGCTGGTGGCGATGTCCGAAGATGGCGTGGCGCCCAATGCCGTGACCGACGCGGTGGCGCGTGGTCTGGCGATGAACCAGAATCCTGACGGAAGCTTCAGCGTTGATGGACCCGGGGCCATGCGGCCGCCGCTCGGCGGAGCAAGTACCAATGTTCAACTGACGGCGCTCTCGATTCGCGCGCTGACCGCGTACGCCCCTCCCGGCCGGCAGGCGGACACAAAGGCCCGGATCGCGCGTGCTCTCGCGTATCTTCGAGCGGCAAAGCCGGGGGACACGCAGGACGAATCGTTCAAGCTGCTCGGACTGATCTGGTCCGGGGCGCCGGCGTCTGAACGGGCGATCCAGGCGAAACGCCTGCTGGCGTTGCAACGAACGGCCGGCGAGGGGGCCGGCGGCTGGGCCCAGTTGCCGACGCTGACGCCAGACGCGTACGCGACGGGGCAGGCGCTCTACGCGCTCCATCTGAACGGCACGTCTCCAACGAGTGGTGAATACCGCAAAGGCGCTGAATACCTTCTGCGCACGCAACTCGAGGACGGCACCTGGTTCGTACGTTCGCGAGGCTTCGCATTCCAGCCGTACAACGACACCGGTTTTCCGCACGGGAGGGATCAGTTCATCTCGTCAGCGGCGACATCGTGGGCGGCCATCGCCCTGGCGTACACGCTGTAAATGACCTGGCAGGGCGGACCCTATAAGGTCCGCCCCGCACGAGGTCCGCGGTTCTCTGACATGAGGTCTCGATGAATTCGCGCGTGTCGAGACTGTTGTCATGAGTCCACGGCTTCATGCGCCGCACGTCGTGAATATCGCCGACTTGCGACGGATCGCCAGACGTCGCCTGCCGCGCGCGGTGTTCGACTATATCGACGGCGGCGCCGACGCGGAGATCACGCTTCGCGAGAACAGCCGCGCGTTCGATGCTGTGCTGCTGCGGCCTAAATGTGCGGTGGCCACGCCAGTCTGCGACCTGAGCACGACTGTCCTCGGCACGACGCTGGCGCTGCCGTTCCTCCTCGCGCCGCTCGGGAGCAGCCGCCTGTTCTATCCCCGAGGGGAAGAGGCGGCCGCGCGTGCGGCCGGCGAAGCTGGCACGGCGTACATTCTGTCGACGCTGTCGGGCACGCGGCTCGAGGAGGTGCGCACGGCCTCGAGCGGACCGTGCTGGTATCAGCTGTATCTGGTCGGCGGCCGGGATGCCGCGCTCGGCGCGATCGCGCGCGCGAAATCACACGGATTTTCAGCGCTCGTCGTCACCATCGATACGCCCGTGGCCGGGCTCCGTGAGCGCGACGTGCGCAACGGAATCACGGAACTCCTCACGCGCAATCCGTGGACGATGCTGCCGTTCGTGTCGCAGTTTCTGGCGCGCCCGCGATGGCTGGCGGGGTGTCTCTCGGACGGCGGCTTGATGACGTTTCCGAATGTGAAGCGAGCCGATGGCGGGTCGATGCCGTACGCCGACGTGGGCCGCATGCTCGAGCAGGCGGTGGTGTCCTGGCCGGATCTCCGCTGGATTCGCGACGCCTGGAAAGGTCCGATCGTGATCAAGGGCGTCCTCACCGGTGAGGACGCCCGGCGCTCCGCTGACGAGGGCGCCGACGCGATTGTCGTGTCGAATCACGGCGGGCGTCAGCTCGATGGCGTGTCCGCCTCACTGCGGGTGCTGCCGGAAGTGCTGACGGCCGTCGGCGGCCGGGTCGAGGTGTTGATGGACGGCGGCATTCGTCGCGGCAGCGACATTGCCAAGGCGATCGCGATCGGCGCGCGCGCCGTGCTCGTCGGCCG
>JBGOTP010000014.1:0-28539 GCA_041476545.1 Vicinamibacteria bacterium
ACCTCGGTGAGCAACACGAGATAGAGCACGAGCGCGGCCCCGCCTCCCACGGGATTCACCGTGGCAGGCAACGCCAGCAGGTACGCCGCGTGGCTGACGCTGAACACCGTCATCATCAAGCCCCAGTGGATGGTGCCGGCCGATCGGAGAAAGCCCTCGGTCTCGCCGATGATCACCATGCGCGCCGGCAGGTAGAGCAGCATGTAGACCGGAATGAAGTTCAAACTTGGAAGTAGCGCCGGGTCACTACCTGCGTGATCACCGTTGGCGCGATCCTGGCGACGGCGAGAACCCAGGCGACCTGTCGTGATGAGTCATGGGCGCATCGCGCAGGAAGGCACTCCGGCCAGCTCCAAAACGGGTCGTCAGTCGGCCAAATCGATGCTGCCGACGGGCAAAGGGCGTCGTCAGTCGGGAAGATCGAGGCTGCCGACGCCAGACGGGTGTCGTCATTCTGAAAATCAGTGCCAGCATCGCTGAGGATCGGGCTGACGCGTTCAAGATCCTGGTCGACAGAACGGCCTGATCGTGCTGCCGTCGTCGAAATCTCGACTTCGGTGGCCCGTGTCGGGACTTCCGGACCGCTTGCGTCAACTTCCGGGCCGACTGCAGCGACTTCCGGACAGATTGCAGCGACGTCCAGACCGGCTGCAGCGAACTCCAGGCGTCAATATCTGGTCGTCAGGTCGTAGTTCTGGGCCGAGCAGAGACGAGAAACGTGTGGCGCGAGACTTGCCGAGAGTCAACTCGACCAGTTCTCGACCCTCAGGCCTTTGAAGCGGGCAAAATCCTTGTCGTTGGTCGTCGCCAGCACAAGCCCATTCATATGAGCGATCGCGGCGATCTGACCGTCGACGAAAGGCGCGGGCCGGCCAAAGGCCTCAAGCCGCGCCCGCTCTTCGCCGTGCCAAGCCGCTGCGGCCTCGTCGTACGCCAGGATCGGAAACGACCCGTGCACAACGTCACGGAGATACGCCTCAATGGCGGCGCGACGCCTGCCCTTCGGCAGCCGGCGACACCCGTAGGTGAGCTCGTGCCAGACGGGCGCCGCAATCGCGCACTCGGGACCATGCTCGTCTAGATGTTCAAGAATCGCCGGGTCTGGTCTCTTGGAAATCGGGGCAGAGACGATGCTTGTGTCGAGAAGATATACGAACGTCAGAGGGACACCTTGCGCCCGGCAGTCCTGTCGCGCACGGAGGTGGCGAAGTCCTCGTCAACGCCAATCTCTCGGAGGGCGTGCGTCTCGAGGAATTTTCTGTATGCGCCGGCGAACGGCAGATGCTTTCCTTGGAGCCGGTCGAATGCCCGACGGGAGATCAGAACCGCCACCGGCCGCCCACGGCGCGTCAATTCGACTTCCACGCCCGCTTCGGCCTGGTCGACGATACTTGGAAGATGCGAGCGGGCTTCGGCGATTGAATATCTTTGCGACATAGCTCAAGTGTACATCACGATGTACACTATTTCAACTGGCGGACGACCTTGGTCGACCTTGGCCTCGACATGTAGGCATTCAACGCCGGTGTTCTCGGAGTTTGTCCGGGCGGCGGTAGGTTGCGGACGTCAGGTCAGCTCACGGACCCGGCTCGGCCAGCTTCACGCGGTTCTTCCCGGCGTGCTTCGCCAGGTACAGCGCCCGATCCGCGCTCTCGATGAGGTCGTGGGCGGACATGCCTGGCGACGACACCGCGAGACCGATGCTGACAGTCAGCCGGTGGTTCTCGAGGCCCGGCTCGGTCGACCGGTACGCCTCGATGCGTTCGCGAATACGTTCGGCCACCATCGTCGCGCTCTCGACCACGCTGCCCGGCATGATGATGGCGAATTCCTCTCCACCGAACCGGGCACACACGTCGAACACTCGCACCGATCGCCGGAGAATGTCGGCCACGTCCCTGATGATCGTGTCGCCCGCAAGATGACCGAACGAATCGTTGATGACCTTGAAGTCGTCGATGTCGATCATGAGGAAGCCAAGCGAGAGCGAGTGCCGCACCGACCGCTGGAGCTCTTCCTCGAGGCGGACGTGGAAATGCCGCCGGTTGAAAACGCCGCTGAGCGGATCGATGGCCGCCGTGAGCGCGAAGCTCTCGGCCTGGACGTTGGCGCGCTCCCGGCCGAGCGCGAGCGCCGCCGGCCCCGCCATGGTCCGCAGCAGTGCCATATCCAAAGGCGTGAACGGCTCATCATCCTGGCGGTCGGTGACGCAGACGACCCCGAGCACGTCATGCGTGCCGATAAGTGGTATCGCGACAAACGAGTCGGTGCGGTAGCGCGGACGCCGGCGCCGCGAAGACGGTGCCTCAAGGTTCTTCACGAGCAGCGGGCGTCCGCTTTCGAAGACGGCGCCGAAGACTCCCGCCTGCGGATCAATCCTGAGGTGTTCGACGAGCTCCATGGGATAGCCGTGCGTGGCGACGACGGCAAGGCGTCCGTCCGCCGGGTCCGGTACCGCGAGGGCCGCGATACGCGCGTGGACCGCCATCGGCATGCGGCGCACGATCGTGTCGTACACGGCTCGCAGTCCTTCGACTCGCGATAACTGGCGGGCGAATCGGTGGGCGAGCAGGCCCGATCGGGCGCGGTGAGTCTCGACGCGCGCCTGCCACGCACGGGTCGCGTCGAGCGACAGTTGTGCCACGGCCGGGAGCGAGCGGTGCCAATCGCCCTGGATCGCGATGGCCGATGGAGGTCGCGTGGCGCAGGCGACAAGCGTCCACGGGACGTCTCCCGCTTCGGAAGGCAGGACGACGACGGTCGGCGTGCCGGCGGTGATCGCGTCGAGGTCGAATCCCAGGTCAGCCCCTGACTGAGTGTCCGAATCGATTGAGGCCGTGATCGAATCAGACGCAGACCGTCCGACGATCGTCCACGATCGTTCGTGCCTGCCGAAGACCAGCACTCTGCTGGACAGCACGGCGTGGACGCGCCCCGCGAATTCGGCCAGGAGACGACGGTCGGAGAACCGCCAATCGAGACTGGCTGGTACGGCGATAAGGCGTGCTTCCTGTTCCGCGGACATGAGGCCGAGGCCGATGGGGGCATCTCCCAATGAGGACGTCACGGTGCGGACTCCCCTTCCGAGGGGTTGCCACATCCGCCAGGGCTGGAGCAAACAGATATCTGCCGGGCGGCAGACTTAGTGTCGCCCAAGAGCCGTCTTCGAATCCCCGAGGCGCAGTTGGAGGTCGTGAATGGGTAGTGTCGCAACAATCGCGCCGCGCCGGCTCGAAACGCGACCCTGGCGTCAGATGGCGGCGGAGAGTGTCGGCAGGTCAATCGTGGCGTTGATGGGACCAGGGCCCGCGGGCGAAGCGAGAAGCTGGCGCAGGCGTTCGACGACGATGCGAGCATGCTCGGGCGGCGTGTCCGGGAGCAGGACGCCGATGCGTCCGGAGGCCACGCGGCCGGCCATATCAGCAGGCCGGAGCTGGCGGCGAATCTGCGCGACACATTCGTGCACGATCTGCGCGGCGGCCGCGTCGG
Source organism: Vicinamibacteria bacterium (assembly GCA_041476545.1). GTDB lineage: Bacteria > Acidobacteriota > Vicinamibacteria > Vicinamibacterales > CAVVIG01 > JBGOTP01. The sequence goes on from JBGOTP010000014.1 coordinate 3,490, forward strand.
CTCCGAGAGAGATGACAATCAGTGAGATCTGCGCTCCGCGTGTGCCCGCGTCGTCGATCCGTTGCTTCAGGACGTGGTCGAACGACCGCAGTCCGCTGCGACGTTCCTGCTCGGCGGCCAGACGGCCGGTGACGGCGTTCAGCCACGTGCCCATCGTTGTCGCCGCCAGGCGAAGCAGCTGTTCATCCCGGCCCGTCAACGGCCGCTCATCCGATCGCCGAATCCCCATGATGGCCTGGTAGGGCTCGACCACCTGAACCGGCAGGACGAGCGTGCTCGGCGTTCGCGTGGGATCGGACCGGGACAGCACGCTCACGAGGTCGCCCACGGCGAGAAGCGGTGTGCCGTCCTTCTGGAACACGGTGAACCAGGCGCTCGCGTCCACGCTTGCGGCCAGTTCGTCGATCGCGCCCTGCGCGGCGTGGACGAGCGAGTCGCTGGCCGACAGCAGATGCTCCAGCATCGCCCATGTCAGCCGGGACGAATGAATCGCGTTGACTTCGTTCATCGCCTGAATCACGGCCTGCACGTAGACCGCGAGTCGTGTCTCGGCGTCGCCATCGCCGGTGCCGTCGGTGACGATCAGCCAGTCGGATGCGCCCCGCACGCGAATGCGTGAGATGAACACGTCCGCCACGCCGTGGAATCCCATGAGGCCGAGATCGAGGGCCGGGACTCGTACGGGAGCGATCCCCTCGGCGGTCAGCCGCGACTCGTCGATGGTTGCCGGAACTCGTGACCGATCTGAACCCGGAAGGGCCACATCGAGCACAAACCGGCCGGTGACGTCCGCGAAATACGCCCACGACTCCGCATCCTGCCAGACGGCCAACGCCTCGACCAGGACGCGCATGATTTCGCGCTCGGATCTTGAGCCAGACGCCTGATTCAGCAGGCGATACAACGACGAGAGCTGCTGAAGTTCGACAGCGTTGGCGTGTGTGGTCAAGACCAAGTCATGTCCAAGTACGGTGGGCCGAATCCCCGGCCGACCGGGTGCGGTGCACCAACGATGCCATGGTTCAGTCGTGGCCGCAATCCGCCAGACGCGGGTCCCGTGTAGTACAAAACACAGGCCCGGGGGGAGGCCCGGTTTCTCGGAAGTCCGCCCGCGGGAAGACTGTTAGCTGATGAGGGGGCGAATGATCGAATTGGAGGCCTGAGCCTCGTCTGACAGATCGCCCGGAGTGCCAAACCCGGGTCGACGAGGTGTCAGCTGCGGCCGTTCGTCTGTGACCGCGATAAGAACCTCGCGGGGCGACAGGCCGCTTTGTGGGGTCGGGCGACAGGTGACGGTTCGCAGTGGGGCGGCACCGACAAACGCGTTCCAGTAGCGCTGTGGCGCACTGGGGAACCCGGAGAGCGGGGGACGGCCGTGCCGCTGGTCGAACTCGGCGTGCGCGTGGATGATTCGCAGAATCCAGTCGATCGCCGCGTCCATGGTCTTGCCTTCGGCGGTGATGTCGTGCTCGAGACTGCGAGCCACCCAGAGGTCGGGCAGATCCTGATACAGGAGAATCCTCAGCCAGTAGCTCTGTGTCATGCTCGATACAGATTATCGGCCGGGTCGTCTCAAGACGTTAGTGCCTCTGCTGGACCGCTCTACGAAGAAGACGATGAGGAGCGGGGAGACGACAAAACGGGCCACAACCACGTGTGGGCGCAATTCAGACAGATGAGTTCGACGCGCGAGTCCGTGTGATCCATCACGACCGCCCCATCGGCGAAACACACCGGACAGGAGCGCGCAGATTCAGCGCTGACCCGTTTTCCCCGGCCGACAATCACCCGCTTCCGCCGCGATTCGACGCGCCGATCCGGAGTGGTCACGCTGACGTGTACGCAGCTTCTCGACCATCATTTGTTTGTGTAGAAGGCCAATGGACAGAAGTACTTACATTTTTGTGATCATACAAGTACGTCGCATAAGGCGTCGTACGTTTTACACGGTTTCACGCGACGGGGGAAATGCTAGGTGAACGAACGGGCAAACAGTTCGTCGATAGCCCGGAGGCCATTCTTCTGAAGAGACCGCGTGCCGGTGCCGGTAAAGTGCGGGTGTGCGATGACAGGACTGGATGGACCAGCGACCGTCCACTCGTCTCCGCTCCACCAGAACCAGGCGTTTTTTTCCTGGTCGAAGACGTGCAGCGGCTTATTGCACAGCTTCGCGAACTCAGCGCCCCAGCCCGTGCCGCCGCGGACAGTCCCGTCTTCGAGGATCGTGCCGACGACGTAAATCTCCTGACCGTTGTTGATCTGGTACCACAGCGTCTGCAGCACCTTGCGGATCATCGGGCTGTCGGTGTACCGGCGGTGGGTGAGCCTGGCCACATAGGCGAGGCTCACGTCGCCTGCCTGCAGTTCCTCGTGATTGAGCACGCGGACGCCGCGCCGGCGGACGATTTCATGTCCGTCAAAGGTAAAGTTGACCTCGTCGATGCCGCGCCGCTCGGCGCAGGCACCAAACGCGGCCTCGGCGCCAGGCGCGCCGCCGCTAAACAGGATGCTCTCGGCTGGTGTCACGTCTGGGACCTTCGCCTTCGTTAGAGTACGAGCTTACCGCCAAGAGCCATATCCTTCAGCTTGAAGACCTTCGAGATCTTGAGGCTTCCGAACTTTGCGAGCACTTCGACGGAATCGCCTTCCTCGAGCTCAATGGGGTTGTCCATGGGGAAGATCAGATAAAAATCGGCTCCGCGAGCAGCTCCGCGACCGCCTGCGCCACGAGGGGCACCGTCCCCTCCGGCAGCCGCATCGGCCGGGGCGCCGCCTCCGCGACCTCCGCGACCCCCGATACCGCCACCGACCGATACCGGAGCTCGGCCCGCAGAAGGCGCTGCCGCGGCCGCCCAGGTAAGTCCACTGAGTGGGATCTCGCGTTTGCCGATCTTGAGGATCGATCCCTTGGCTGCCTGCGAATCCCCCTGAATGGCGGCCACCATGTCGACCGGCATCCCTGAGAGCCGGATGGCGTAGGCATTCGCGGGCTGTTCCAGCAATTGTTTGGCATCCGCGGGCACGTCGCCCGGTTTGCCCATCTTCGTCCGGACATTCGCCCATTTGACAGGCAGCGAACTCTCCCAGGCGAATGTGGCGGTCCAGAAGATTGTCGTGTCTGGCCCGGTGGACCGAGGCACCTCGACCTTTTTCACCCACGGCGAATCCGTCATGAATTTCTTCAGTTCGTCGTCGCTCCACTGGTTGAATTCTTTCTTCACCCAGAAATCCTGCGCCATGACCACATGGGCCACAAACAGGCAGGCCACGCTCAGCAGACCGATCCGGGCCAGCGACTTCGTCCGTTCCGTCATACGCTGTCTTCTCCCTAGCGTGCGATCATAGCATCGCCGTGTCGCCACGGACCCGCAGTATCATTGGCCTCCATGACGGACTATCTGCAGTTCTACATCGACGGCCGATGGGTGCCGCCGGTCCAGCCGAAGACGCTCGACGTGATCGACCCGGCCACCGAGCAGCCGTTCGCCCGCATCAGCGTGGGCAGCGCGGCCGATGTGGATCGCGCCGTGATCGCGGCCCGGCGTGCGTTCGAGACGTTCGGTCGCAGCTCGCGCGAGGAGCGCGTCGCGGTGCTCGAGCGTGTGATCGCCGCGTACCAGGCCAGACTGGGCGACATCGCCGAGACGATCTCGCGCGAAATGGGCGCGCCCCTTTCGCTCGCGAAGGCGGCGCAGGCGCCATCCGGGCTGGGACATCTCAAGCAGACGCTCGCCGTGCTCAAGGACTTCCAGTTCGAGGAGGTCAAGGGCACGACGAGAATCTTTCGGGAGCCGGTCGGTGTCTGCGGTCTCATCACGCCCTGGAACTGGCCGATGAACCAGATCATGTGCAAGGTGGCGCCGGCGCTCGCGGCCGGGTGCACGATGATTCTCAAGCCGAGCGAGATCGCGCCGCTCAGCGGGATTCTTGCCGCGGAGGTCCTGCACGAAGCCGGCGTGCCGGCCGGCGTGTTCAATCTCGTCAACGGGGAAGGGCCGGTCGTGGGGGCGGCGATGGCCGCGCATCCAGGCATCGACATGATGTCATTCACCGGCTCGACCCGGGCGGGCACGCAGGTGGCGAAGGCCGCGGCCGACACGGTGAAGCGGGTCGCGCAGGAGCTTGGGGGCAAGTCGGCCAACATCATCCTGGACGATGCCGATTTCGGACGGAGCGTGAAGGGGGGCGTCCGCGCCTGCTTCATTAACAGCGGGCAGTCCTGCAACGCGCCGACGCGGATGCTCGTGCCGCGATCGCGGCTCGCCGAAGCCGCGGCGATCGCGAAGGAGACGGCCGCGACGGTTGTCGTCGGCGATCCTCGCGGCGAAAAGACAACCATCGGACCGGTTGTTGGAGCCGCGCAGTTCGAGAAGATTCAGCGGTTGATTGGCCAGGGGATCGCCGAAGGCGCCGAACTGGTGACGGGTGGACTGGGCCGGCCCGACGGACTCGATCGCGGCTACTACATCCGGCCGACGGTGTTTGCCAATGTCCGGAACGATATGACCATCGCGCGTGAAGAGATCTTCGGACCGGTGCTCTGCATCCTGCCGTACGAAGACGAGGAAGACGCCATTCGCATCGCCAACGACACCCCCTATGGGCTCTCGGGATACGTGGCGTCCGGCGATCCGGCGCGCGCGCTGCGCGTCGCGTCGCGTCTGCGTACGGGCAACGTGCACCTGAATGGCGCGACGGTCGACTACGCGGCGCCGTTCGGAGGGTACAAGCAGTCGGGCAACGGCCGCGAGTGGGGCGCGTTCGGCTTCACCGAGTTCCTCGAAGTGAAGGCCGTTATGGGTGTCATGGCGTGACAGGGGCCGAAGCGCTCGTCCGGTCGCTCGTCGCCTGCGGCGTCGACACCTGCTTCACGAACCCCGGCACGTCGGAAATGCACTTTGTCGCCGCGCTCGATCGCGTAGACGGCATGCGCTGCGTCCTCGCCCTGTTCGAAGGCGTGGCGACGGGTGCGGCCGACGGCTTCGCGCGCATGACCGACCGACCCGCCAGCACGTTGCTGCACCTCGGTCCTGGCCTCGGCAACGGACTCGCGAATCTGCACAATGCCTACCGCGCCCTCTCGCCCGTCGTCAATATCGTCGGCGAGCACGCCACCTACCATCGTGCGTTCGATCCGCCCTTGCACTCCGACATCGAAGGACTCGCGCGTGTCCACTCGGCGTGGGTCAGGACGGTCGCCTCGCCAGAGGCGGCCGCTGCCGACGCCGCCTCCGCCGTGGCGGCGGCGCTCACACCGCCCGGCCGGATCAGTACACTGATTCTGCCCGCCGACTGCGCATGGAACCTGGTGAACCCCGCGAACCTGGTGAACCCGGCGAACCCCGTGAACCCGGCGAACCTGGTGAACCTCGTGAACCCAGTGAACCCAGTGAACCGCGTTCCCGTCCGCGCAAAAGTCGCCGCCGCGCGTGTTCGTGACGCCGCGGACGCGCTTCGCAAGGGACAGGCAGCGCTCATCCTCGGAGGGCCGCTGCTCCGCACGTCGTCGCTCGACACGTGCGGACGAATCGCCGCGGCCACTGGCGCTGAACTGCTCACGCCGACCCAGGTGTCGCGGCTCGAACGCGGCGCGGGCCGTGTGTTCGTCGATCGCATTCCGTACGTCATCGACGCTGCGCTCAAGCGACTGCAGCATCTGCGTCACGTGGTGCTCGTGAACACGAAGGCGCCTGTTGGGTTCTTCGCCTATCCGGGCAAGCCGAGCCTGCTGCTGCCGCCGGAGTGCGAGGTGCTCACGCTCGCCGGCCTGGCCGAGGACGGAATCGATGCCATCGACCAGCTGGCCGATCGTCTCGGTGCGATTGATCATGAACCCGTGCGGGAAGCGCTGGCGCGCCCGCCGCTGCCGACTGGCCCGATGACGTTTCCCGGCATGGCCGCCGTGCTCGCCGCACTGATACCCGAGCACGCGATCGTGGTCGACGAATCGATTACCTCGGGTCGTGCGCTGATTCCCGTCACGAGGAATGCAGCGCCACATGACTGGCTCACGAACACGGGCGGCTCGATCGGGATGGGTCTGCCTGTTGCGGTCGGCGCCGCGGTCGCGTGCCCGGACCGCAAGGTCATCTGTCTCGAAGGCGACGGCAGCGGGATGTACACGCTCCAGGCGCTCTGGACCATGGCCCGGGAGAATCTGGACATCGTCACGCTGCTGTTCAACAACCGAACCTACGAGATTCTGAAAGGCGAATTCAAGTACGTCGGCGCAGGCGAGGCGGGCGCCAAGGCGCTCGACATGCTCGAAATCGGCCGCCCCAATCTGGACTGGGTCGCGTTGGCGAAGGCTCAGGGCGTGCCCGCCACGCGCGCGGACACGCTCGACACGCTTGCGCATCAGCTCCGCGACGCGCTCGCCGAGCGAGGACCACGCCTGATTGACGTGATGGTGTAGGCGCGCTCCCTATGACCTGACCAGCTATTGCGCAGCCGTATAGATCAGCCTGAATCCTTCACGCCACGATCGGATACGCGGCTCCCACTCGAGTTCACGCCTCGCCTTCGCATTCGATGCGCCTCGCTGCTCGTTCATGATGTAGACCAACAGGTCGCCGAGCGACTGACGTGCCGCGCTCTCGTCCATATGGCTCGGAGCGGGAGCGTGAAGGAGCTGCGCCACGACAGGCAGCCATTCGCTGAGCCGGACCGGATCGTCGTCCACGATGTTGTAGATGCCAGGCTTCGCCCGCGTCAGCGCCTTCATCGTGGCGCGGGCTGCATCGTCTATGTGAATGAACGAATAGGCTCCGGCACCCTCGCCGACGATAGGCGCTCGACCGTTGCGAATGGAACGTGGGATGGAACCGGCGGGATCATAGTTGGTACCGGGGCCATAGAACCACCCGTAGCGAAGCACGACGCCGTCCATGCCATCCGTGTGCAGCGTCTGTCGTTCGAGCTCCGCCACTGCCTCGGCCAAGGGACGAATCGCGTCTGGCGCATCGAGGTACAGCGGGGTGGCCTCGTTGGTCAAGCCGGTCCCAGAGGGAGAACAGATGAACGAGATGCTCTGCGCAACGAAACGTCTGGCGCCCGCCGCCCGTGCCGCCGTCATCAGATTGCGCGTGCCCTCGGTCCGCACGCGAATGGTCTCTGCCAGGGGATCGGCATTCGTTGAGCCGAACGCCGTCAGCTGGTGGATGACAATGTCGGGTTCCGCGTTCGCGACATGTTCGACGAGCTTCTCGATCTCGAACACGTTGCCGACAACCGGTACGGCGCCCATGGCGTCGAGCGCGGCCGCGCGATCGGTCGAGCGCGTCAGCGCAACGACGCGGTGTCCTTCTTCAACGAGCATCGGCACGAGGGCACGCCCAATCGCACCCGAACCGCCCGCGATGAACATCTTCAGCCTGCAACCTCGCGCGGCTGTTCGTCGCCCACGTCAACAGCGCGAATCCTAGGTGCCTTCATGAGTCGTGACCTCCCTCGGTGAGAGGTGGCGGGCAGACGATTTTCACCGAGTCTCACGCCGCGAGGACCGGCGCGAGATCGACTTCGCTGGCCGGAGTGTGCCCGAGTTCTTGGAGTACGGCATTGAGTACCGCGAGCGACATCAGGCTCGGAGTCGTGATCTCGATCCCGATCGCCTGGCCGTTCACAGCGAAATCGATGACGAGCCCAGGCTCCACCCTCCGGGTTCGGACGCTCTTTTGATCCGTGCTAGGAGGGAGATAGTAGTACGCGGCAATCGGACGGCCATGCCAGAGGGTCACTTCAAGGTAGCGGTCTTTCATGGTGCCTGATCCATAGGATACGCCGTTACGACCACGAGGAGTTGTCGTCCCTCATCCGGCTCCACAATGATGGCCCAGGACTGCCCGGCGTGCCGAGCCTCGATGACGAACCGTCCCACGATGATGTCCGGCGTGTGACCGCTCGCGTGTTCGAGCATACGGCGCAAGTCCACTTCGTTGAATCCGCGATCCTCCATTCGTTTCAGAAGGTGCGCGGTCATGAGCCGCGCGCGACCACGAGCCAACCCGCGTCGGCTGCATTCGTGCGTTAGCCAGGCATTCGATCAGTCTGTCGCCGCCATGCGGCCCGGATTGCCTGATCCAACTGATTCGACTTCGCCTCAAACGGGTTAAAGTCATCGATGTTGTCGTGCCTAACGTGAAGTTGGCCCTCGCCTACGTTTCCACGATGCTGCCCCTGCGAGTAGTGAGCGTTCGCTGCAAGTTCATTTGAGGCCAAGACCCAATACCGGATCGCATCTCGCCAGACCGCCACCCAGATGAACACATCGCAGCATCCGGGCTTGATCTGTTGAAAGTTCATCCAAAACGGGCTGTCCGAGTCGGAAGCTAAGGCCTTCACGTACAGCGGAGCATCTGTACTGGCGTCAACGGCTCGCGATGCCTTGACTTCAATTCGGACTCTCCCATCAAGGAGAAAGTCGTACTGACCCTGATAGTCCTTGTCGACCTTCTTCGTCGGCTTCTCAAGCGCCGGAACAAGCTCCTTCAGATGCCCCTGGGCCCAGGTCTCGCCGAAACCTCTCGGGGAGCTGATTTCAAAGATGTACAGATACATGTTGCGCGAAATGTACTCGTCGCGAAGTTGTTGATACGCATCGAGGGTTAGGACATCGACACCGAGAAGGACGGAAATGATGTACTCGAATTCATTGAACGGGTAGACCGAGACAAGGTTATCGAGGCGTGCGCGAACTTCAGCCAGGTCTGGGACCGACCGAAGGAGACGTTCGATCTCCTCTTTGAGATGCTCCATTGGAGAATCAGAACAAGGAGGACTGCCCCGCGAGGACGGCGCCATCGACATCGGTGACAGTCCCGTCGAAAGACTCGGGGAACTCCGCCTCAAAGGCGTGCCCGTTCTGCCAGCCCAGCTCACCGGTTCGCCGGAAGTGTTCAAGGCGTCGAATCGAGATCTCACAAAACACCGGGTCGACGTCGGCCGTCAAGCACAAGCGGTCGAGACGCTCAGCCGCAAGCAGTGTTGTGCCAGAATGCGCGAAGAGATCGAGCACCGCGTCGCGCGGGGCAGAGCTTGCGGAGACGATCCGCTCAACCGCCTTCAACGGCTTCTGAGCGTAGCAACCCGACACGTTCTCCTGCATTCTGTAGAAGACCTGCTGGACATCAACCCAGACATTGCCTGCCCTAATCGTTTCTGACCGACTCCGCTCGAGATTCTCCGTGACCTCTCCGTTCACCTCTTTGTAGTACCCGCGAAGAATTTTGGGGATGTCCGTGTACTCAGCCTCGACGTTGAATTCAGGACGACCCTTAACGTAGTAAAGCAACTCTTGCCTGACGGCCATCCAGTTCTGTTGCGTACCGTAGCCCCGCTGGTTTCGCATCGTGATGAAGCTGCGGGCCTGGAAGGGCAGTTGACGCATCATCACCATGAAATCGGCGAGAGGCTGAAACCCATCGTTTTGGTCCGCCCCGAGCCACACGTAAAGCGATGCATTGTCGGCCAAGCACTCGTGGGTGATACCGACCCATGCTCGACACCAACGGATGAATTCGTCGACATTGCGGGCCTGAAAAGCAACGAGATTGTAAGGTGGATCATGAAGAGCCAAGGTTGCACGCGCGTCACCGACGAGGAAGCGCACCTGGTCGGATTCGGCCGAGTCGATGCAGGCGACCCGGTGCCCCCGTTCGCTGTCCTCCCACACGCCACCCTGCTTGAGGCGACAGAACGGCAGTAGTCGATCTCGGGCTTCCGAATTGGTGTCAAGCCTCGGTAGCGGGTTGTTCTTCATGGTTGGTGTCGGATCAGGCTACTGCGATCCGCCAGCTTGGGCAAATGGGTTAAGCCGGAGCGACATTTTTCCGGCCTGCGGAACCGGTTTTCGGAGCGCACGATCTGGCTCGACGGACGGATGGCCTAGTCGATCTTGTACTTCGCGAGGTAGTACGACAGCGCGCGCTGGCTGATACCCATCAGCTCGGCGGCGTCCTTCTTCACGCCTCCCGAGGCTTCGAGCGCGCGCCGGATGGTCTCGCCCTCGACCCATTCGATGTTCTGCCGCAGCTTGAGCGAGGGCAGTCCGGTGGTCTGGGGCGCCACGTTGCCGCCGATGGAGACCGACTGCGCCGTGAGCACGGGACCGGCCGACAGCACCACGGCTCGCTCGATGGTGTTCTCCAGTTCACGCACGTTGCCGGGCCAGTCCGACTGCTGCAGCGCCTTCATCACGCCCGCGTCGATCCGCTCGATGTGACGCCCGGTCCGCTGAGCGTGCTTCTGGACGAAGTGCTCCACGAGCGCCGGAATGTCCTCGCGACGCTCGCGCAACGGGGGCAGTTCAATCGGGATGACGTTCAGGCGGTAGAACAGGTCTTCCTGAAATGTCCCCTCGGCCACCATCCGCCGAAGATCGCGGTTGGTCGCCACGATCACCCGGACATCGACCTTCTGGGTTCGCTCCGCGCCAAGCGGCTCGAATTCGCGCTCTTGCAGCACGCGGAGCAGCTTGGACTGCAGGGCGGGTGCCATCGTACCGATCTCGTCGAGGAAGATGCTGCCGCCGTCGGCCAGCGCGAACTTGCCCTTCTTGGTCGTCGTGGCGCCGGTAAACGCGCCGCGCAGGTGGCCGAAGAGCTCCGACTCGAGCAGCGATTCGGGAATCGCCGCGCAGTTGACCTTGATGAGCGGCATATCGCGCTGTGCGCTCAAGTTGTGGATGGCCCGCGCGATCAGTTCCTTCCCCGTGCCTGTCTCTCCGGTGATGAGGATCGTGCTCCGCGTCTCGGCGACGCGCTTGGCCCGGTGGATGATGTCCTGGATGGCCTTGCTGCGGCCGATGATCCCGTAGTGATCGAATTGCTCGTCCCGCTCGCTGCGCAGGTACCGATGCTCGATTCGCAGGCGCTGGTGATCGAGTGCGCGCCGGACTACCACCAGCAGCTCGTCGATCTCGAACGGCTTCTGCAGGTAATCGAGCGCGCCGAGCTTCATCGCCTCAATGGCGCTGTCGACGGTCGCGTGCGCGGTCATCATGAGCACTTGTGCGCGCTCGCCCTCTGGGGTCACCGCGACGTACTCGCGAATCAGATCCAGGCCGCCGAGCTGCGGCATGACATTGTCGACGAGCAGCAGGTCGAACGATCGCTCCGTCAGCAGGCGCTGCGCGTCGCGAGGACTCGTCGTCGCGATTACTTCGTGGCCCGCGTCGCCGAGGGCGCGGCTGAGCGCCTTGAGAATTTTCTCTTCGTCGTCGACGAGCAGAATGGACCCGGCGTGGTGAGTCATCAACGGGGAAACTCAATACGGACTTCGGTTCCACGCCCCGGGACGGTCTCGATGGCAATCGTGCCGCCCAGCCCCTCGACGACGTGCCTGGCGATCGGCAGGCCGAGTCCCGTGCCGCCGCGCTTGGTGGTGAAATATGGGTCGAATACTCGCGGCAGTACGTCGCGCTCGATGCCGCTGCCGTTGTCCGCGATCGTCACCCCGACCCGCGTCGCCGTCGTTCGCGTCGAGACAACGACGTGGGGCTCGCCGGAACCCTGCGGTCCCGTGCCCGGCGCGCCCGGAGTCTCGGACGCGGTGGACTCGGATTCCATGGCCTGCCGCGCGTTCATGATCAGGTTCACGAGCGCGATCCGCAGGCGCTCGGCATCGGTCGAGATAGCCGGGACCGAGGCATCGAGATCGATCTCGACCGGCGGGCCGGCGCCCGCCGACGCGGCAGCGGCCGACTCGCGGCAAATCGTGTTGAGGTCGGCAGGCGCGATCTCGAACTGAATCGGCCGGGCAAAGTCGAGCACGTCATTGACGATGCTATTCAGGCGGATGATTTCACCGTCGATGTCGGCAATGGCCTCGCGAAGCGACGCAGGGGAGAGCTCGGGCCGGCGGAGTGTGTGCAGCGCCGCTTTGATAATCATGAGCGGATTGCGCACTTCGTGGGCGATGACGGTCGACAACCGGCCAAGCGACGAGAGCCGCTCCTTCTGGGACATCTCGCGTTGAAACCGGGCAATGGAATCGGTGAGCATGTTGAACGTCGTGGCCACCAGGCGCGCGTCCGCATCGTCCCACCGCTGACCGCTCGGCAGCACGATCTTGCGCGTGAGGTCGCCCGTCGCGGCGACCTCGCGCATCTTGCCCGTGATGGCCGCGAGCGGGCGCGTGATCGTGCGCGCGACCGCGAAACTGAGGAGCGTCGCCAGCAGCACGGCGGCCACGGCGGTAATCCCCAGCTCCCGGCGAATCTGGCCGAGCACCTGGAGTTGCTGGCTGCGCGAGCGCAGGACCAGGGCCACGGGCCCGGACCCCGGGCCGCGTCCGTCGCGCGTGTCCGGCTGCGGCGCGAGCGGCAGCGGCAGCGAGACGTACTCGCCGGTCGCGAGCGTCAGGTTGCCCGAGCGATCGGCGCGCCGCAGGAGGCTGGTCAGCGCCTGCCGGTCTTCGGCAGGGAGCGTCGTGGCGAGCACCTCTCCGTCGATGCCGAAGGCGATGTCGCTTCCCGTAATTCCCTTGAGCTGCGCCGCGAGCGCCGCGTCGAAGAGAAAGCCCACGCTCAGCGTTCCCAGAATGTCGGGATGCGTGAGGCCGACCGTAATCGGCACCGTGACGAGCTGCAGCATGCCGTCGGGTTGCGGCAGCAGGGCGAAGCTCTCGCGTCCGGCGATCGCCTCGCGGATCGACGGCAGGCTGGCGACGACGGCGGCGACGCGTGGCGAGGCGCCGACAATCGCGAGCAGCCGGCCGACACGATTGGTCACGAGCAGCATGTTCGAGTCGAACTGATTCTGGTACCCGTTCAGCGTGTCCTGCACGGTGGGCGGGTCGTCGGTGTCGACTGCCGCCTTGAGCTTGGGCGCATCGGCGATGAGCCTCGCCAGCGTCGTGAACGTCTGCGCGCGCGTGCTTCGGTACTGCTCGACGATCGCGCCGGTCGCCATGATTTCGCGCTGCAGCTGCGCTTCGAGTTCACGCGTGACGCGGAGGTTGACCAGGTAGATCGCGGCCCCGATCGACAGCACGGCGAGCAGCGCGCTCGTCAGGAAGATCCGATTGCGGAGCGAGGCGAAGATCCTCATTTTGGCGTGAAGTCGAGTTGCGCCGAACCCCCGCCGGTGACGGTGACGGATCGCGACTCGAACGAGGCCCGTTCGTTCCAGGCGGCCACGTTGTAGGTGCCCGGCGGAACGCCCTCGATGCGGTAGCGCCCCTCGTCGTCGGTCACGGCAAAGAACGGGTGGGTGAACACCAGGATGAACGCATTCATGTGCGAGTGGATGTCGCAGAACACGCGGACGATCCCCGGCCGGTCGAAGCGGATCGATTTGGAGCGGCCGGCCGCGTACCGGCCCAGATCGAAGCGAGCCGTCTTCGAGAGCGAAAACACGTTGTGGTAGATCCGGTCGGAGTTCGGGAAGTCGACGCTGGTGCCCGTGGTGATCGCGAGGACGTGCGGGACGAATGTTTCGTGGTACTGATCGAGCGTCGCGCGCCCCGGCTCGGGCTGTTCGAAGGCCCCGCGCGGAGCCGTTTCGAGATAGAGCACCGATTGCGGACGGATCTCGGGTGGGCGGTGGTCCGGCGCGCCGGCATCCGAGATGTTCGGTCGCTGCGCCGGCGCCACTGCGACGAGCGGCAGCTCGACTCTGCCGTGAATGGTCCCGGTTGTAGAGCCGGCTGGCCGCTGGCGCGCGAACGTCCCCGTCGCCGCCTCGATCGGCGCGACGAGGAGAATGGACGTCCAGATCCAGATACGTACCAGGCACCGCGATGTGCCATGCGCGTTCAGAACCAGAAGACGACCTCCGTCGCCACGAGGTGGCTCTTCGGCACGCGCCCGCCATCGCGTTTGTCAAATTGATACGAGAACTTCAAGAGGACGTTTCGCTGAATCGAATAGCCGGCCCCGGTTTCGACGCGCGTCACCGGTGCATCCCAGGTCCTCGGCCCCGCCGACCCGGTGATGGTGCTGAACCCGAGATGCTCCACGCGCGCCGCGGCGTACAGGCCCGGGACGATCTTGTACCGGCCTTCAACGGATATCACCGCCGCGTCGAGTGGGTGGTCGATGAACGGCGCGCGCACCATCGGCAGCGTCCAGCGGCTCAAGATCGTCTCCATCCGCACGACGTAGTAGCCGCTCGAGTACTCCGCGTCGGCGCCCCACGCGTCCTGAGTGAACGGCCCCGGGTCGCCCGCGTTCGCGGCCCGGACGGTACTCGTTGCGAGGAACGGCCCGTGTGAGGCGGACGCCCCGAGGATCAGTCCAGCGACCGGATGAAACGCCAGGCGGCCGGCGATCTGCGGGCCCCCGTTGTCGTCCTTCCATAACGGATTGGCCAGCGTGCCGAGGGTGACAGCCCCCGTTCCCTCGACAAAATCGTTTGCCGCACGGACCTGGACGCCAGTGTCCCATCGGCCTATCGCCGCGAGTGGCACGCCGCGTCTTGGCAGGACGTTGCCGACCGAAAAGGTGTCCAGCCAGCCACGGCCGCGCATCTTCAACAGCTCGTCCGCGTCGGCCGGGATCGCGTCGGGTCTGAGCGAGGTGAGATATTGAAACCCGAGCGGATATCCGATCAGCGGGTTGTCCGACCCATACGTCCGGTGCGTGAACGCACCGAACGTGGGAGGGATACGACCCGCCTGGATGTCGAATCGGCGTGATGTCCAGGGATGAATCCGCAGATAGAGCGCGGAGCCCTCGGCGGCGACAATATCGTCCACGTCCACAAGGCGCAGTTCGCCAAGCACCGACACGTGATTGCCTGCCTTGAGGAGGCCATTGAGATCGGCGCGGAACCTCCGGAGGGACCTCGAGGCCTGCGCCACGCTGACGGAGTCGACCGAGTGCTGATAGTCCGTGTAGTTGAAAAACCCGGGATCATCGCGCCCAACGGATGCCGAGATGTCACCCCCCAACGTGACCGTGCCATCGCCGATGACGATGGGCGACGACGGCAGAATCTGTGCGCCCGCGACGCTCGCCCTGGACAGAATGACCAGGATGGACAGGAAGGACAGGGTTCCGCTGAGTGTCATCGCGTCGCTTGGATTATAGCCGTGCGCGCCTGGTGGCCTTGGTCCCTTACGAAGGCCGAAAGTCGCTTCCGTCCTGCGTAAACCAAGACCGTGGAGGGAAGGAGTCCAGTCGCAGTCTGCACGAGATCCGTTCGATCACGCGCTGGTCCGTCATTTGCTGGCGTCTATTCGGTAGCTGTGGCGGCCGGTGTCGAGCCGCCTCCGAGCGAGGGTACCTACTGCTCCCAAACAGGCGCCCGGATCGATGGGCGACGCCAACACCCCAACCACTGGCGTCGCCGTCGTTCTGCTTTTCCGAGACATCCCACGTGCTCGAACTTTAGTCGCGGGCGACCTCTTCATCCTTTCATCGCGCTGCGCGGCGTGCGAATTCCTCTGTCCAGTCCTGTATCCGTTTTTCCGCCTGGGCGATCTGGCTGGCGGACATGCGTGCGGCGACCCGTTCGCGCGCGGCGCCGTATTTGCCGTCGTCGTCGCCCGCCGCGCGGGTTGACGCAATGCTCAACCATCGGTACGCCTCTATATCGTCTTGTGGAATTCCCTCGTCGCCGTCGAAGTACATCGCGCCGAGATGAAAAGCCGCGAGAGCGTTGCCCTGATCGGCGGCCTTCCGATACCACTCGAGGGCTGCCGGAAACTGCTGCGGAACGCCCTTCCCGTTGTAGTACAGCGTCGCGAGTTCCAGCTCCGCCAGCTCATGTCCCTGCTCGGCCGCTTGCTGAAACCACTGAGCGGCGGACGCATAGTCGGGTGCAATCACGGCGTTAACCGCCTCGGAGAACGTGGCGCCAAGTTTGTACTGTGCGTCAACGTTCCCCTGCGTCGCGGCTTGCTTCCACCACTGAACGGCTTCCTTCATGTCGCGCTGAACGCCCTCGCCACTCGCGAGCATCAGCCCGAGCTGATAGGCCGCCAGGATGTGTCCCTGTTCCGCCGCCTTGCGCATCCACGCGGCCGCATCCAGGAGGTTCTGCTCGACGCCGTTGGCGCTGTAGTACATGTTCGCCAGCGCGAACTGCGCCGCTGCATCTCCGCCTTCGGCAGCGGTGAGGACCGACCGGGCGGCCGCCGGCATGCCTTCGGGAGACGCCGACTCGTCCTTGTGGCAGCCTGTGGCGAGCAGGCAGATCGCGGCGACGCCGACAAGCCTGGGAAGTCTCATGGGGCTATCCTATCAGCGTCAGTCAGTGCAGTCGGCCGTCGCGGCGAGGGTCTCCTTGTCCTGAATAACCAGTGGGGTTACTATTCGGGAGGCGTTGTCCCTCTGTGCCGGCGCCCCCGGATCCGCGCAAAAGGAGCATTTATGAAGACGGCCGTTTCACTTGGTGTGTTCATCCTCGGGCTGCTCTTGGCCGTCGAACGCCCCGAGGCCCATCACGCATTTGCGGCGGAATTTGATCCGAACAAGAAGGTCACGCTGCAGGGTACGGTCGTGCGGATGGAATGGGTGAACCCGCATGCGTGGCTCACAGTAAACGTCACGACCGAAGCCGGGAAGGTCGAGGAGTGGGGACTGGAATTCGGCCCGCCAAACGCGCTGTTCCGACGTGGCTGGCGCAAGAACTCGCTTCTGCCGGGTATGAAGATCACGGCAACGGCGTATCTGGCGAAGGACGGCCGCAAGATCGCGAATGCCGACAAGGTCACGCTGCCGGATGGCAGCACGTTCGGAGCGGGGGCTGCTGGTACGGGAGCCCCCAATGATCCGGATGCTCCAGGAGCGAAGGAATAAGTGCGGGGCCTCGTCATCGCCGTCTGCGCCCTGCTTGGCTTGGGCGCCGCCGCATGCACGAGCACAGCCGCTCAAGGGGGGAACACCTACATCCCGCCGCGAACAGCGGATGGCAAGCCGGACCTGCAGGGTATCTGGCAGGTCATGAATTCCGCCAACGTGAATATCCTTGCTCACTCGGCGGGTCCTGATGGCCCCGCTGGGCAGTCAGTCGTGGAGGGCGGTGTCATCCCCTATCAGGACTGGGCGATCAAGAAGCAGCAGGAGAACTTCGCAAGTCGCGTGAAGCTGGATCCGGAGCGGAAGTGCCATCTCGCAGGGGTCCCGCGCGCCACCTACATTCCGCTGCCGTTCCAGATCGTCCAAACGCCCGACATGGTCGCCATCCTCTACGAATACGCTCACATGGTGCGGCGAATCTATACGAACGGAACACCCCACCAGGAGGATGTCGATTTCTACCTGGGCGACTCTCGGGGCAAGTACGAGGGGAACACGCTCGTGGTCGACGTGACGAACTTCAACGACAAGACGTGGTTCGACCGCGCCGGTCACTTCCACGGTGAAGAGATGAAGGTCGTGGAGCGTTTTACCCGCATCGACCACGATCACATCAACTATGAAGCGACCATTCAAGACCCGAAGGTGTTCACCGGGCCGTGGAAGATGCGGATGCTTCTGTACCGGAATGCCGATCCGACAGCGCAGATCCTGGACTACCACTGCTACGCGTTCGAGGATGTCACCCCCGGGATGACGGTCCCCCTTTTCAGAGAGAGCACACTCAAGAAATGAAGAGGATTGCGTACGCACTGTCGGTGATCGCGCTCGGCAACGCCTTCATCTGGGCAACGGCACGCGATCGCACGGCGGCACAGCAGCAGCCGCAAGGGCGCGGGGTACCAGGGCCGCGGGGTGTGGCACCCGGCCCGTGGCAGCCGACGCGGCTGACCAATGGCCAGCCGAACGTGCAGGGGATCTGGCAAGCTGCGGGTCCCGAGGGTGCTGCCGGTCTGACGATCGAGCCGCTGCCGCGCGCGAATGGGGGAAACACGACGGCGCCGGGCATGGTCGTCGATCCGCCTGATGGCCGCATCCCGTATCTCCCATGGGCCCTGGCGAGACGAGACGAGGTCCGCGAGAATCACCTCACGCCCAACCGCGCCCAGGTGGACACGCGCAACCGCGGCTGGCCCGACGGCGTGCCGCGGATTAACTACTATTCGGTCAATCCGTTTCAGATCATCCAGGTTCCCGGCGCGGTCGTCATCCTGTACGAAGCGCAGCACGAATTCAGGTATATCCCGCTCGACGGTCGACCTCAGATCGACACCGGCGTCAAGCTGTGGATGGGCAGTTCGCGCGGACGCTGGGAAGGCACCACGCTCGTGGTCGATGTGACGAATGTCTCCGACCGGGTCCGGTTGTCGGTCGTGGGCGATTTTCATTCCGACGACGTCAAGATCACCGAACGCTGGACGTTTGTCGATGCCGATACCATCGCGCACACGGCGACGTTCGTCGATCCGAAGGTGTATTCGAAGCCGTGGACCGTTGCCAAGACGATCAAACGCGTGAAGGACCGCGGATTCGAGATTATGGAATACTCCGGCGTCGAGGGAGAAAAAGACCAGGATCTCATGGTCGATATCCCGGCGAACACGCGCGCAAAATAGCCTCGCGTCGCCGAGGGCCGCAAGATCGGACGCTCGCGGCACGATTCCATTGCAGGGTTGAGACGAATTGCTCCGCGGTCGACTGCGACGTTTTCGCCGGCGGACATGGCGTCAGCGGTTCTGCCGCAGAATCAGTACTTCTCCGTTGCCGACGACGACAAAGACAAGCGAGTCCGATACGGCGACGTCCCGCGCCGGCAAAACCGTCTTATACGTACCGATGATGTTCGGCTTCCCTGGTGTCGACAGATCCACAACCTGGAGGCCTTCGCGACCATCGGCCACATACGCCAGCGCGCCCTTGAGCGATACGCGCTGCGCCCCGCCCGGTGTGCGATATCGAGGGATTGCGACCGGCGCGGCCGGATTGGAGACGTCAAAGAGCTGGAGTAACCCGTTCTTCACGAGGACTGCGAGCGTCGGCCCCTGCGCCGACACCTGCATGACCTCGAGTTGCGCTGAGCCGTTACCCGCAGCCGACTGGAGCGTGCCCACGGGTTCGAGCGGCCTCGGCTTCGCCAAGTCCAGGACGTAAAATCCGGTCGGCCTGTCTGCCGCGTACGCCAACGAGCCGGATGTGACGACGTCGGTCGCGTAGCCCTCGAGGAAGACGGAGTCAACGTGGATTGGTTTCGCCGGGTTCGAGACGTCAATGATGGCAACGCCTGTGACCATGTCGGCGACGAGCGCCGTTACTCCGGCGACCGCCACGTTCTTGGCCTGACCCGGTGTTTTCAGCGACCCCCGAAGAGTCGGTGCGCGAGGATTCGAGACGTCGAGGATCCCAAGCCCGAACGCGTCGGCTGCCACGTAAACCAGAGAGTCCGAAAGTCTGAATCCCCATATCTTCTGCGGGAACGTATACGCGCCGAGGCGAGTCGGTGCGGCGGGATCCGAGACGTCGAAGATGGCGAGTGTTTTGTCGGCAGCAAGGTACGAGTACCCACCCTGCACCTTCACCAACTCCGCGGGGCCGGGGATGGTGCCCACCTGCGCAAAGGTCATGGACTGCGCGGCAAGACTGCCGGCGCCCGCAGCCGATAGCCATCCAACCCACAGCAGAACCACGACGCACCGCCTCGGGCCCCGGCGCCTCATGGCCGTGACCTCTGCGCGATCCGGTAAAGGTTCGATTGCGTCCTGATGATCAGACTTCCTCGCGCGACCGCCGGCGTCGCCATCGTCATCTCGTTGAGCGAATTCTTGCCGAGCAGCTTGAACCGCGGACCCGCCTGGACGACATACGTGTCGCCGTCCTCGCTGACGGCGAAAATCTTGCCGTTGTACCCCCACGGCGACGCCGCGAAGCCGCTCGCGTCGACTGAGAGGCGTTGGCGTCCGTAGACCTGCTTGCCGGTCGTGGCGTCGTGACAGAGCAGGAATCCGCGATCGAGGAGCGTGTAGTAGTAGTCGCCGTAGAGCAGGGCCGAGGTCTGATAACTGCCGAGTAACGGCTGGAACCACGCGATGTGCTGGTTGCTCGTCTCGTCGGCCTTGAGGGAGATGTCGCCGGAGGCACCCGGTCGAATCGCAAACACCGGACGCCGTGCGCTGCCCGGATAGCCCGAGCTGACGTACGCCAGTCCGCGTCCGACGACCGGCGTCGGAATGCTTCCAAACTCCGACATCCCGGAGAGCTCCCAGAGCAGCTTGCCGTCGAGGTCGTACGACCGGACTCGACGCGAGGCCGCCGTCACGATCTCGGTGCGCTGCTCGTTCACCCACACAACCGGCGTGGACCAACCCTCGACCTCGTCGCGATTGGCCCTCCACATCTCGTTGCCTGTTTTCGTGTCGAACGCCGCGATGAACGACTGCTTCTTGTTGTCGCTGACGATGTACAAGCGGTCTTTGTAGAAGAGGGGAGAGGCGGCCATGCCCCAGCCTTGCGAGCTCTCGACGGCGCCCAGGTCCTTGAGCCAGAGGACCGTGCCGTTGAAATCCAGCGCAGCGACCAGACCGAGGCTGCCAAAGTACACATAGACTCGCTCGCCATCGGTGACCGGAGTCTCGGACGCGTAGCTGTTTCTCACATGCCGCGCGATGGGTGGTGGCCCGCCGCGGACCTCGCGCTCCCATCGAACCTTGCCCGTGTTGAAGTCCACGTCGTAGACGACCCAGCGATGCGTGGCCGAGGATGTCATCCTGCCGTTGTCGGCCGTGGGGTCGGAGATACCTCTGGTCGGAGCGGGCTCGGCGCCGCTGCTGATCGCGGACGTGACGAAGACGTGATCGCTCCAGACGACGGGCGAACTCCAGCCCTGTCCAGGGATGGCGAGCTTCCAGGCGACGTTCTGTGTCTCGCTCCACGTTTCGGGCAGAGCGGGATCAGCGTCCGCGACGCCCGCCTGTGGGCCGCGGAACTGAGGCCACTGGTCGGTCGCCGAGACACCCGTCAGCCCCAAGAGCGTCAACATGACGATGAGGGTTGCGTTGCGAATCATGGCAGACCTGCTCCTCGGGCTGCGCCGGCAATTCCTGCAGCACGCAGGTGCCGAGTCTGGCGTGCCGATGGAAGGGTAGCACCGACAAGATGACCAGAGATGATCAAAATCCGAAGGGCCTGCTTCTGTTGCGCCGGCAGATTGTGGGGACCCAATCGGCGCAGCGTGCCACGTTGATGACGCCGCTCTTGCCACGGTGGTCGCTGGCGATGGACCAGTTGTTCGCCTGAGCGTCCTGCAGGGACATTCGCGCGCGCGTGTGTCCTCACTCATGCCGCGCTAGAATAGGTGCTTCCGAGACGATGTCCGCCGAACAAGTGCCACCCCGTTCCCGTCACTACCGGACCCAGTCCGCCGATACCGCCTTCGACGTGGAACAACTCCTCGTAGAGGCGTACCGTCGTATGCCGCCCTGGGAGAAGGCCCGCCGCGTAGGGGAGATGGTGCAGACGCTCGAGACACTGGCGCTCGCGGGCATCGCCGACCGCCATCCTCAGGCCACCCCTCAGGAACGTCGCCTCCGTCTAGCCGCCCTGCGGCTCGATCGCGACACCATGGTGCGCGCCTTCGGGTGGGACCCGGCCGTCCACGGCTACTGAGTGGAATGGTTTCAGATCCGCTGCGCGTCGCTGTGCAGGTGGCGCGGATTTTCGAATCACTGAAGATTCCGTACCTTGTCGGTGGCGCCCTGGCCAGCGCCATGCTGGGCGAGCCGCGGGCGACTGAGGACATCGACATGGTTGCCGGCCTCGGGCCCGACAAGACGGAGGCCTTTGTGGCGGCGCTCGGCGACGACTTCTACGTGCCGCTGGACGCTCTTCGCCAAGCCGTCCAGCGCCGCTCCTCGTTCAACATCGTCCACCTGGAGACGATGAGGAAGGTGGATGTCTTTATCGCGCGAGACGAGGGCCTGGACCCGGAGGAAATGAAGCGGCGCCGGCTGACGGTCATCGCCCTCGAACCAGAGCAAGCGATCTACGTCGCGACGCCAGAGGATCTCATCCTCCAGAAGCTCGATTGGTACCGCAAGGGCGGAAGCGTGTCGGATCGCCAGTGGCGTGATGTGCTCGGTCTGCTCAAAGTGCAAGCCGATCGATTGGATCGGGCGTACCTGACACGCTGGGCAGCGACGATTGGGGTCGCGGACTTCCTGGAGCGCGCTCTTCGTCAGGCTGGATTCGATACGTCAAACAGTTGAGGCGGGTCGCGCCTTCGTTCGGGTCTTCCGACGCGATGACGCCGGCGCGTTTCCTGCGGCCGAACTACTTGCTTCCGAACGTGCCACGCTGACGACGTCGATCCTGCCAGGGTGGTCGCTGGCAACGGACCACCCATTCGCCTGATCACGTCGATCGCTGGGCCGGCGTTTTCAAGTGCGCCGTCGGCGGTGTCGCGTAAAATACTCGGGTGGAGACTTTCGACCGCTCGGTGTACTCGACGCTGGCTGTGGCTCTTGGCGGCCGGCCTCGCGGCCTGATCTCGGCCTATGTGTTCGGCAGTGTCGCGGAGGGTCGGGCGCACCACGAGAGCGATGTCGACGTGGGGATCCTCCTCGATCGTCAGATCTATCCACGCCCGCTGGACCGCTTCGAGGAGAAGCTGCTGCTCATCGGCCACCTGCGCGCGGCCTTGCGCCGAGACGTTGACGTCGTGATCCTGAACGACGCGCCCCCGCAACTGGCGCGGCGCATCATGGCGACACAGCACCGGGTGTTCGCTGCTGACGTCGACGCGGACCACGCGTTCCTGCGGATCGTCCTCTCGCGGGCGGCGGATCTCGAGCCATTTCTGCGACGCACGCGCCGGGTCAAGCTGCAGGCGCTGGCCCGATGACCTATCTCGTCGAGCGGTTGGCCGAGCTGCGGCGACACCTCGATCACCTCCGCGGACTTCGTTCGCGGGTGCCGAATCGCCAGGCGCTCGAGCGCGACCTCTCACTGCACAACGACGTGCTCTTCTCGCTGCTGATGGTTGCACAACTCGTCATCGACCTGGCGGGCGAGTTGTGCGCGCGCCGCGGCGATCGATTCGAGGACTACACGGAAGCCATCCGGAATCTCGGACGCGATCCATCGTTTCCCGCCGATCTGATCGCCGAGCTGGAACGCGTCCCCGGATTCCGCAATGTGGTGATCCACGAGTACGTGGCGTTGGACCTCGACCGTGTCGTGGATGCGCTCGGTCGCCTCGAGCCGATCGAACGCTTCATGGAGATCGTCCGCCGGGCCGAGTCCACGGAATAGGTAGCCCCCTGAAGGCACGGGCGCAAGCGTCGTGGTCAGCGACGCTGCGCCCGTGCGTGAGAGTGCTGCGAAGGTCTACTTCTCCTGAACCAGACCAGATGACCAGATGACCAGATGATCAAATTCAGGGATCCCGCTCGTCGGCGCGTCCGACAGCCTCGAGGCCGTCGTGGATCTGAGAGAGTGCTATCACCCGGTAGGGGAGTCCGTGCGCATCCAGAGTGTCTGGCGACAGCGTGAGGATGGCTCGATATGATTCCAGGCCCTCGTCGAACTTCCGGAGTTTGAACAGCGTGCGACCGATGCGCGCGAGGGCACCGGCTCGAGCCTCAGGCGTGGGTGCCAGCTTCAGCGCCCGGCGGTAGTGACCGAGCGCAAGGTTCAGATCGTTCTGACGAAACTCGCTCACCTCTGCATCACGAATCGCAGCCGTTGGCGTCTGTCGACCGCGTCAAAGCCTGCGGGAAAGTTGTAAAAAGTTGTGGTGGAAACTTCACAGATAGGTGACACTTCTTCGTTAACGATCTGTTATAAGTGGGCGGAGTGTGAGAGAGATTCGCATGCGCACACATGGCGTGCTTCGAGGAACCGTATCGATGACCGTTTCAACAGCGGCCGTGCTGATGGCGGCCCTCGCACTTGGGCCGGCGTCTGCGTATGGTCAGGAGAGACCGCTTCAACTCACATGGGTCGATAGAACGGGCAAAGCGATCGAAACAGTCGGAGCCCCCGGGGCATATCGCGGGCCGGATCTCTCGCCAGATGGAAAGCGGCTGGCCGTACATCGTCACGACGGCATTGGCGGCGATATCTGGATCAGCGACTCGCAAGGAGGGCTGAATACACGTCTCACCACCGATGCGTCCGGCGCCCAGGACAATGCGAGTCCGATTTGGTCGCCCGATGGAAGCCGCATCCTGTTTGCCTCCTTGCGAAACGGGAAGTGGGGACTCTACGTGAGGCGCGCCGATGGCGCCGGCGTCGAGGAACGGCTCATTGAATCCGGCAGTCGCAAGATGCCGACGAGTTGGTCGCCCGATGGTCAGTTCATCGTGTACTGGGTGAACGGCCAGACCCAATGGGTTCTTCCACTCACCGGGGATCGCAAACCGCGTCGATTCCTCGAAACGCAAAACAGCCACGCGCAGATATCACCGGACGGAAAATGGGTCGCCTACAACTCAATGGGCGAGGTCTTCCTGAAGCCGTTTCCGACGGGTGCAGGCAACTGGAAGGTCTCCACAAATGGCGGCGCTTTTCCGAGATGGCGCGGCGATTCACAGGAACTGTATTTCTTGAGCACGGGATTCTTGGGACAAATGATGGCGGCCGACATCCGTGCGACCGGACGGTCCGCTCAACCCGGCGCGCCCCGGTCGCTCTTTGAATCCGGATACGTGAATCTTGGTCATCCGGGGGGCAACTACCACACCTACTCCGTGTCGCCCGATGGCCAGCGCTTCCTGATCCCTCGGCCCGAGACCGACACCTTGACTGTGTTCGATCGTGAGGGCAAGGTCGTGAAAACGGTCGGCCGCGATATGTACACCGCGCCCGTCTTGTCGCCCGATGGGACGCGCGTCGCGGTGATCAAGAACGGCCGGGACGTCTGGGTTCTCGATGTCGCGGACGGCAAGGGCGTCCCAATCACGTCGAACGGGTCACAGGCCCGCTCTCGAGGGCCGGTCTGGTCTCCCGACGGGCGCCAGGTCGCGTATCTCACCCGAGGGGACGGCACCGAAGTCTTGTATCGGACGTCGTCGAATGGAGCAGGTCCGGAGGAGCTTCTGTATCGGCTCCCCGGTGCGAACATCTCCCTCACCGACTGGTCCCTGGATGGACGATTCCTCATTTACTATTCGCCGCAGCTTGGGGGGAACACGCTCTTCGCGCTGCCGCTCACGGGCGAGCCGAAGCCCATGGAGATCGCGCGATCCGAATCCCCG
>JBGOTP010000015.1:0-28201 GCA_041476545.1 Vicinamibacteria bacterium
CCGATGTCGACGATCATATTGCCCGAGGGTTCGGTGATCGGCATCCCCGCGCCGATCGCAGCGGCCATCGCCTCCTCGACCAGGTGAACCTCGCTGGCCTTGGCCCGGTAGGCGCTGTCCTTGACGGCGCGCTTCTCGACCTGCGTGATCTCGGAAGGGACGCCGATGACGATGCGCGGCCGGACCCAGACGTTGCGGTTGTGGGCCTTCTTGATGAAGTAGGTCAGCATTTTCTCGGTGACCTCGAAGTCGGCAATGACGCCGTCCTTCATCGGCTTGATGGCCACAATGTTCCCCGGCGTGCGGCCCAGCATGTCCTTGGCGTCCTTGCCCACCGCCTCGACTCGACCGGTCACCTTGTTAATGGCGACGATCGACGGCTCGTTGACGACAATGCCTTTGCCGCGCGCGTACACGCAGGTGTTCGCGGTGCCCAAGTCAATGGCCAGATCACTCGAGAACAACGAGAGCATCGAACGGAGGCTCAACGGGACACTCCTTAAGGGTGAACAGCCGACCGTGACTGTTGACGGCGACAGCGGACCGCTGACGGACCGGCGCAACGGACGGGGCAACGGATATGCAAAACTGTAAAGAACCGTGAACTGCGGCGATCTGAATCCAAATCAATTATCGGCAGGAACACCAGCCACCTGAAGGCCATTCTTCCCGCGATCTTTCACCTGGTACATCGCGGCGTCCGCGGCCCGCATCAGCTCATCGGCCGATGTGGCGACGTCAGGGAGCGTCGCGACCCCGACCGACACCGTGAGATGAATGTCGAGTCCGTCCCCGGCGAGAAACCGGTGCGCGGCAATCCGATCGCGAATGCGTTCGCCCACCGCATACGCACCTTCTGCCCCCGTATCGGGCAGGATCAGCGAAAATTCATCGCCGCCAAACCGGGCCACGACGTCGGTCTCGCGCGCGCTTCCGCGAATGACGGCGCCCGCCTCGACGAGCGCACGGCTGCCGGCAAGATGGCCATGAGTATCGTTGATCGACTTGAAACCGTCGAGGTCCAGAAACAAGAGCGATAGAGGCCGGCCGCTACGCGACGCCCGCTTGGTCTCGCGTCGAAGCACCAGGTTCAGGTAGCGCGAGTTGAAGAGCGTTGTGAGGTCGTCGGTCACTGACAGCTCTTCCGTGCGCTTCAACAGCAGGGCATTGTCGAGTGCAATCGACACAGGTTCGAGCAGCACACGGACGGCACGTACCACAGCCGGAGCCAGCCGAGGCACCGTTGACGAAGGCGCCGCGTCCACGCCAATCAGTGCGCCAACGCGGCGGCCGCGACACCCGAGGGCAAAGGCCACGACCGTAGCGGGAACGGCCGCATGTGGAACCCGCGCATCCCGGCACAGATCGGCCGACAGGAATTCTTCGCCGTGCTGCATGATCCACTCGGCCACAACCTTCACGGCCGGGCCCAGATCAGGGTCCGTTCCGCGATCCGCCAGGACCGACAGCTGCCCGGCCTGATCGGCGGAGACGAGCGCCCAGCCGGAGATCGGAATCCAGGAGGCCGCCCGATCAACGGCGAACTCGGCGATCTTCTCTGGGTCGAGACTCGTATTCACCGCGCGGACAATGTCGAGAAGGGCGTCACGGCGTTCAACCCGGCCACGGATGGCCGCCCGGAACACGCGCAACCGGCTCGCCAGATCGAGGTCTGCTGTCTGGGGGACGATCGGGGTCGCACGGCGCAGCTTCGATCCGGCCTTTCGAGAAGCCGTCGCACCGTAGACGCCGGCCGGTAGGCGCCCCGCACTCGCGGGCCGTCGACGCTCAGACACACTTGTCGCTCGACTCGCTGAAGCCATCGCTAAGTTCTTCTATACGTGGCAAATATACCACACGCCACGAGTCGATGGCTTGCCACACGAAAGCCTCATGGCATACGATCCGCTTCTTATGACCATGCTCGACCGGATGCGCCGGCACCGCAATTGGCTCAAGTGGAGCCTCGGCTTGGCCTGCCTGGCGTTTGTCGCCTTCTACATTCCAGATTTTGTCCGCGGTGGCGGCACAAACGCTGCCGCAGACGCGGTCGCGGTCGTCGAAGGGCACGAGATCAGGGCCGACGAGTTCCGCCGCACGTACCAGTCGCAGCTGCAGGCGTACCGCTCCGCGTACGGCGGGAACATGAGCGAGCAACTGCTCAAGCAGCTTGGCGTGGATCAGCAGATCCTGCAGCAGATGGTGGACGAACGCGCGTCTCTCGCGGAAGCGGAGCGCCTGGGCCTGCGTGTGAGCGACGAGGAAGTCGCCCGGCGCATCTCCG
The DNA here is from genome assembly GCA_041476545.1 of Vicinamibacteria bacterium. GTDB lineage: Bacteria > Acidobacteriota > Vicinamibacteria > Vicinamibacterales > CAVVIG01 > JBGOTP01. The sequence goes on from JBGOTP010000015.1 coordinate 2,285, forward strand.
TGATTCCCGCATTCCAGGAGAGGGGCACCTTCATCGGTGAGCAGCGCTACCGGCAGGTGCTGAATGCCCAGCGGCCGCCGCTCATCCCCGCGGAGTTTGAAGAGAGCGTCCGGCGGTCACTCGTCGCCGACAAGCTGCGCACGTCACTCACCCAGTGGATGTCAGTGAGCGATGCGGAGCTCGACCAGGAGTATCACCGGCGCAATGAGAAGGTCAAGCTCGCCCTCGTCACGATCACCACCGACAGCGTTCGATCCGCGGTCAGCGTCCAGGATTCAGAAGCCGCGACCTACTTCACGGCGCACACGGCGGACTTCAAGGTCCCCGAGAAACGCAAGATCCGCTACGTGCTGGTCGACCTCGATGCCGTGCGCGCGAAGATTGTCGTGCCGCAAAGCGACATTGAACGCGCGTACAACGACGGCATCGAGCAATACTCCACACCGGAACAGATCCGCGCCAGCCATATTCTCCTGAAGACCGAAGGCAAAGACGACGCGACCGTGAAGGCCCGTGCCGAGGACGTCCTGAAACAGGCGAAAGGCGGCGCCGACTTTGCCGCCCTGGCCAGGAAGTATTCCGAAGACGAAGGCAGTGTCAAGAACGGCGGCGATCTCGACTACTTCGGGCGCGGCCGGATGGTCCCCGAATTCGACGCCGCGGCCTTCCTGCTCGAACCCGGCCAGCTCAGTGATGTCGTGAAGACGCAGTACGGCTACCACATCATCAAGCTCGTGGAGAAGAAAGCCGGCACGACGCGGAGTCTGGCCGATGTGCGGCCGCAAGTCACCGATCAGATCGCGTCTCAGCGCGCACAGACGCAGGCCGCGGATCTCGCCGACTCGCTCGCGCGGGAAATCAAGAAGGCGTCGGATGTGGACGCCGCCGCCAAGGCGCACGGCCTCAAAGTGGACGAATCCGGGTTCTTTGCCCGCGACGAGCCGATCCTGGCGCTCGGCGGGTCGCCGGAAGTGGCCGCGCGCGCGTTCGGACTCGAAGAGGGGCAAGCCTCTGGGCAGATACGAACGCCACGAGGATTCGTCGTCGTCGCGTACGCCGGCAAGCAGGACAGCTACGTTCCGAAATTCGAAGAGGCGAAGGATCGGGTCCGCGACGAGCTCGTCAAACAGCGGTCGCGCGATTTGAGCCTCAGGAAGGCGACCCAACTGGCCGCGCAACTCAAGGGCGCAAGCGACTTCGTCAAGGCGGCAAAGGCGGCCGGGGCCGAGGCGAAGACGACCGAGTTCGTCACGCGCGATGCCCCGCTTCCAGACATCGGCGATGCCCCGGCCGTTCTGGATCAGGCGTTCAAGCTGCCCCAGGGCGCGGTGAGCGATCCCATCTCCACCGACAATGGCGCGGTGATCGTGAAGGTCGTCGAGAAGGAAGGCGTGACGCCGGCCGACTTCGCCGCCAACAAAGACACGTTCCGCGATCAGATTTTGAACGATCGGCGCAACCGCTTCTTCAGCGCTTACATGTTGAAGGCCAAGCAGAAGATGAAGATCGACGTGAACCGCCAGGCGCTGCAGCGGGTCGTCGGATAGGCTCTCGTCCAAGAATTCCGCACGAAGGCCCCCCTCCCTCCCACGTCCGACAATTTCCGACAATGTCCGGCACTGTCCGGCGGTACTGGGACATCAGTTTGAGTCGTGGCGATCCCGTGTTGCCCGCCGAGGTCCCTCACCGCGGCCAACCGGTCGGCTGGCCGGACACCACGTCCTGCGCCTCGTACACGTCCGCTCCCGCGACGGTCAACGGGCCACTCGACGGACAGTTATATGCGCGGGATCGCATTCGGATGATCCCAGCGATCATCGCGCGTCCGGCCGTGACCGCCGCCGTGAGAGGCTTCGGCCGTGTTGTCGTGCGATCACGACGGCCAGCCTCCAACGGGTGGCCGCGGTGAGGGACCTCGACGGGCCGTCGCGGAGGTGCTATATGAGCTGCATCGACGCGGCGATCGTCAGCCCAGGCCGGTGCACGCATTTTTTCGCGCGTCATTCGTGGTGGTGGGGCCCTGAGTCGTCCCGTCCGGCGGCAGCAACTTCCTTCGCCCAGGGAAACTGACGCAGTGCCTGTCCGGCACGTCTGCATTGCGCCGTTGACGTTGCGATATACTCAAATGTCACCCACTGCGGAAGTGGCGGAACGGCAGACGCGCCAGCCTCAGGAGCTGGTTGGAGCAATCCAGTGGAGGTTCAAATCCTCTCTTCCGCACCAGCCTTCGCCCGCCTTCGGCGAGCTTCGGCTGGGCAAGCCACACGAAGGCTGTCTCGCCGCACGGCCGTTCCCTCGCGTCCACCCAGCATCAGTGAGATAGACACGCCGAATGATTGGCTGTCTGTTCTGAGCGGTCGGCCGCGCTCAGCGAGCACGCAGCGGCGCGACGCGAGCAGGTCACCGCGCGCCATCCGGCCTTGTTTCTATGGGTCCACCGAACCGGTCCCGACAGTGAGCCCGGCGTTCCGCCAGTGCACGACGGCGATCCGCATTGTCACCGAGCCGGTCCGGCGCGCGCCGACCGCAGTCAGGCATGAAACGTCGACACTCCGCGTTGCCACCGAGGCGATCCGGCGTGCGACGACCGCGGTCAGGCATGAAAGGTGGACACTCAGGGCCGTCACCAAGGAAGTCCAGGCGCCAACGACGGCTGTCCAAGCCGTCCGGTAGACACTCCTGCTGCAAACCTTCGCGATCACACTGCAGAGTCTCACACTCCGGCTGCCGCGCAAGGCACTGCAGTGGCAAAACCTCCGCGATCATCGGTGCAACCGTCGCGTTGCAGGTGCATCGGGTCGCGATCAGCGGTGAAACGCTCGCGATGGTCCTCGAAACTGTGCAACTCCATCCGTAAATCGCGACACTCCGCGCAAATCCACGTCAACTGGCGGCCCGAATGAAGGATGTCAGTCGGTATGAAAGAGGGGCGGAGCACGCTCCGCCCAGTGAGGGGATTACTTGGCCGGATTGGGTCTGGTTCCGAGGTACTTGATTTCCTTCAGCGCGTCGGCCGTCGGCGTCAGCTCGGCTGAACCGGCCGGCATTTCGGCGCGCTTCAGGATGAAGGCGATGATATCAACGACCTGCGGCCGGCTGAGGCTACCCGCGTTGTCCGCCGGCATCGTGATACGAATGCGCTCCGACAGATCGTTGAGCGACAGATCGCTCCAATTGGCGCTGAAGTCGGCGCCAACCAGGGCCGGAGCATCGTTACCGGTCAACTGGTCGCCGTGACAGTTGGAGCATTTCTGCTGATACACGGGTGCTCCCCGCTTCGCCTGGTCCTCGGTGTACACGCCATCCCACACCGAACGCGGCTTGGCCTGATAGGCGACCGCCGCCGAATGCGAGAGGGCAATTGTCGCGATACCGGCGACGAGAAACGACACGATCCTGGCACTCATCGGTTCCTCCTCCGATTCCTTTTCAGACTGAGTCCATTATAAGGGCACCGGGCCCCGGCATCTGAAGCCCTCAGCCCCTGACCCTCGGCCCTGGTTCCGGCGTCTGCTCCTAGAGGCTCCGCGCAGCGAGCGCCCCCATGTCGTCCTTGCCGTGGCCCGCTGCGATGGCCTCGTCCATGCGTCTGGCAATTGCGGGCAGGACGGTCAGCGGTTCGCTGCCCGCGGCCTCGATCATCAGCCGGAGGTCCTTCCGTGCCATCGTCAACTCGAAGCTGGCCGCGAAATCCCCGCGCGCGATCTTGTCGGCGCGTGTCGCGACAACGCCGCCGATCTTGAACCTCGAGAACACGCCCGCCGCATCCTGGGGTGGCACGCCGACCCCTTTCGCCATCGCGAGCACGTCCGCAATGCCCGCCGTGATCACGAACAGAAGCGAGTTTCCGAAGATCTTGTAGGCGGCGGCCAGATCGGGACGCTCGCCCACGTACCAGACATCGCCCGTCATCTTCGCGAGCGACTCACGCACGGACTCGAATACCGGCGTCGGTCCCGCCACGACCATCAGACCAACGCCATCGCGGCACATCTGGGGCGACATGAACACCGGCGCGTGCAGGAATCTGATGCCCTGCTGCGCGGCCCTCAGCACGCGCGTCTTCGTGCCCGCCGGCGCCGTCGTCGTGTGATCGATGACGACCGCGCCGCCCGAAAGGCGCGGGGCGATCCGCACGAGCATCGCGTCGACGACGGCATCGTCGGCAAGCGCCATGTGGACACGCTCGGCATCGGCGACGGCCTGCTCCGGTGTCGACGCCACGGTCGCGCCAAACACTTCGAGGGCCCTCGCCTTGTCGTTCGACCGATTCCAGACCGTGACCACGTCGCCACGACGGAGCATCGCTTCGACCATCCCACTACCGAGCAGACCTGTCCCGATGAATGTCACGCGTGCCATACAGCGACTCCTATTTGACGGTCAGCCCTTCGACCTCGGTGAACCGGTTCCCCACACAGACGTCGTAAATCCACCCGCCGCCCACCGCGCCCATACAGGGCGCAATAACAGGGACCCACCACCAGCCGTTGCCGGCGCTGAAGACCCCGCTGCCCCACCCGGCCACCGCCGTGAAGAGGCGCGGACCGAGGTCCCGAGCGGGGTTAATCGCGTATCCGGAATTGAATCCGAACGTCGCGCCGATGAGCACGACAAGCAGGCCGACAATCACCGGAGCGATCCCCGCGGGCGCGGGAGAATTTCGGCTGTCGGTGATACCGAGAATAACGCCGACGAGCAGCGCGGTCCCCACGAATTGATCGATGAAGCCACCCGGGAAGGTACTCAGGAACGGCTGCGGATAGGTGGCCCAGATCCCCGCGGTGCCGAGCGGACCGGTAATCTGCCGCACGCCGGCGTCGAACGCGGTCAGCGCCTCGTGGTAGGTCGCATACACGACGGCCGAGGCGACGAAGGCGCCAACGACCTGCGCGGTCATGTAGGGGATCACTTTGCTCCACGGAAAGCGGCGATGGACGGCGAGCGCCAGCGTCACGGCGGGGTTGAGGTGCGCGCCCGTCACGCCCGCCGACACGTAGCAGCCCATGGTGACGGCCAGGCCCCAGGAGATGTTGATCGACAGCGTCGTGCCCGCGGCCCCCTTGCTCAGAACGGTCTGGGCCACGACCCCGACACCGAAGACGATGAGCACGAACGTGCCGAGAAACTCGGCGAGCATTTCCCGAAAGACAGCCGGGCGCATAAAAGCCTCCTGAGAAGTCCGAATCGAGGGCCGCTCATTGTAAACTCACCCACACCTATGTCGTACATCCTTGCTCTCGATCAGGGCACGACGAGTTCCCGCGCCATCGTCTTCGATCACGGCGGCCGCATCCATGCGGTGGCGCAGAAGGAATTCACGCAGATCTTCCCCAAGGCGGGATGGGTCGAGCACGATGCCACGGAAATCTGGGCATCGCAGATTGGCGTGGCGGTGGAAGTCATGGGCCGGGCGGGCCTCCACGCGGGCGACATTGCAGCCGTTGGCATCACCAATCAACGCGAAACGACGATTCTCTGGGATCGCGACACCGGCGAACCGATTCATCACGCCATCGTCTGGCAGGACCGCCGCACGGCGGAATTCTGCGAACGGTTGAAGAGCGATGGCGCGGGCCCGATGGTTCAGGAGAAGACCGGACTCCTCATCGACGCGTACTTCTCGGCCAGCAAGATTCGCTGGATTCTCGACCACGTGCCCGGCGCGCGCACGCGCGCCGAGACGGGCAAACTGGCCTTCGGCACCGTGGACACGTGGCTCATCTGGAAACTGACCGGCGGACGGCAGCACGTCACCGACGTGAGCAACGCGTCAAGAACGATGCTCTTCAATATCCGGTCGCTCGCGTGGGACGACGAACTGCTGCGCCTCTTTGGCGTTCCGGCGGCGATCCTTCCCGAGGTGCGCGCATCGAGCGAGGTCTACGGCCATGTGTCCGCGGAGGGTCTTGCGAAGATTCCGATTGCCGGCGTGGCCGGGGATCAGCAGGCCGCGCTCTTCGGTCAGATGTGCCGTACGCCGGGCATGTCGAAGAACACGTACGGCACCGGCTGCTTCCTCCTGCAGAACATCGGTACGACGCCGACGCCGTCGCGCCAGCGGCTTGTGACGACCGTCGCCTGGAAGATCGGCGAACGGACCGAGTACGCGCTCGAAGGCAGCGTGTTCATCGGCGGTGCGGTTGTGCAGTGGCTGCGCGACGGTCTCGGGATCATCCGCGCCGCCGCCGACATCGAACCGCTGGCCGCGTCGGTGCCCGACAATGGCGGTGTCTATATGGTGCCGGCGTTTGCCGGGCTCGGCGCGCCGCATTGGGATCCGTTCGCACGCGGCGCGATCCTCGGCATCACACGAGGCACGACCCGCGCGCATATCGCGCGCGCGGCGCTCGAGAGCATCGCCTTTCAGGTGGCCGACCTGCTCGACGCCATGCACGCAGACGCCGGCATCGCGCTGAAGGAGCTGCGGGTGGACGGCGGCGCGGCCGGCAACAACATGCTGATGCAGATTCAGGCCGACCTGCTTGGTGTCCCGGTCGTCCGGCCCGCGGTGACCGAAACCACCGCCCTCGGCGCCGCCTACCTGGCCGGATTGGCAGTTGGATTCTGGAAATCAGTCGATGAGATCACTGGACAATGGCAGGTCGATAGACGATTCGAGCCCGCCATGGCAACGACGGCCGTCCGGACGCTGCGGGATCGGTGGTCCTCGGCCGTGGCCCGATCGAAGGGCTGGGCTGGCTAGCCGATCGCCGCCTTCCTCCCAAATCTCACCAGCGCAACCGCCCCGAAACCCACGGTCCACGCCAGATACTCAACCAGCAAGCCAACCGCTGCCAGACCGTGCCACAGCAGGGCAACGCCGGTGCCTCCCGCAAGCAGCGCAAGCCGCGCGAGCAACACCGGGAACAGAATCACAATGACACCGGCGAACGTGGTCAGATATGAGCCTGGATTCGTCCAGCCGAGGCGCCGGCCGGCATGTTCACCGACACGATGGGCGACGGCTGTAAAGCCGACGAGACCCACGACGCCGAGACCGAGGACGACAAAGGGAATGAGGACGAGCAGTGGGATGCCGACAATCGTCACGACCAGCACGAGGATGGTGATGACGAGGAGGGGCAGGAACAGAACCTGCGCCAGCAGGCCGATGGCGCCAGCCTTGAGCGGTTCGGCCGCCGCTCGAAGACTGATCTGGTCGACGGAGGCGCCCGCGAGGAGCACGACGAGGGCGGCAAGCAGACAGAGTACGGCGCCGCGTGTGACCGTCGACAACAGCGCAAACGTGGACCCCAGCCCACGATTCACCCACCCGCTCACCCAGGTCCGCGGCGCAATCCAATCGCCGTTGAACGTGCCAATGCCCACCTCCTTGATGTTCCCCCCGACGCGGGAACCCTCAGCGCGACGTAGCGAGCCACCAATGACCGCCACGTCCTGATCGACGATGGCGTGAGGACCGAGATCGACACTGCCGCCGACGGCCACCACGTCCCCGTGCACCTGGCCTTCGACGTGCGCGGATCCCCCGACGGCCACGACGTCGCCTTCAACGACTTCATCCGGACCCACGCTGACGCTTCCGCCAATATTGACGCGATTGTCTCCGGGCCAGGTCAATCTGCCCCTCCGATCCCGCCGGCCGGCGCGATCGGGCCTGTCCGTGCCATCGGGCCGTTCCGCGAGCGGCGGGGCAGGCTGGGGCTCGAACGGCGCTGGGCCGGAGGCAGCCGGAGATGCTCCGGCAAACAGCGCACGCCGCTCCGTCGTACCCAGGTACGACAGTTGAATGACGAGATCCGCATCGTCTCCTATACGGTTGCGGAGCTCCACGCCGGTCACCGGAGATCCGTCCACGGCGATCGTGCCGCCAGTGACCTCGATGGACCGGATGCCGCGCATCGGCGTCTTCGGACGAAGGGCGAAGCCGTCAATCAGCGGAAATGGTTCGAAGCGCCGCTCAACCTGCCGACGAAGCGCCTGTAGTCCACTGCGCTCGGGCGCCGAGGTTGACTGTGCGTTCACGTGGCCGACCCAAGTGGTTGCGGCGATCGACAAGCCAGTCAGGGCCGTTATCAGTTGTAATCGTCGAATCATGACGAAGACTCCTCTTCGTTACCAAGTTCCTTGCCGAGCAACCGCTGCAGGCCGTACAGCGCAATCGCGCTCACCAGCACGAGCGCGCCGACAACCGCGAGAGATCTGGTCGTGATCAACGCGCCGGCGGCGGCGCGGCCGACCGTGGTGAGAATGGTCCAGGCGTCCGCGTCGCTGCCGAGCGAGGTGGTCAGCCAGATGCAACCGGTCAGCGCGAGGTCGAGCGCCCGGAGCAGACCCTGAACCGCCAGCGGCAGCAGCAAAAATGCCGCGGCAACGCTGAGGACAGCAGCGACGAGCGCAAGCCCGGCCCGTCGGGCCCGGGAAGAACCCTTCAACAGCCCCTGCCAGCCATCTACCCTCCTCTGACGTGCGGAGCGGGGTGAATGTTCGGGAAATTACCTGATTGAGACGCCGGCGCCCATGACGAACAGCTGCATCCGCGGGCTCCCGGGCAAGGTCGCCTGCGGTGGTCCCGACGTGATTGCATGTACGCGCACGTCGATGTGAAACGCCACGCGAGGCTTCGCGAACCAGCGAGCGCCTCCCCCGTAGTCGAACGTTCGCGCCCACGCCTCGTCTGCCGTCTGGGGCAGGCTGCCATCGGGCACACTGGACCAGCGCGATGCACCGATGCCGCCGCTGATGTAGCTCCACCCGTCCCCTGTGCCGAAGTTGAGGGATAGCTGCGGGGCCATCGACGTGTAGTGTGCTGTCACGGCGCGGAGCGGCTGCGCCGGTGTTCGGTGCGAACGTGCCAGCGTCACCCGGCCGCCGAGGCCAACGGTCACCCGTCCGAGCGAGAACGGATAGACATGCACGGCGGCGTCGACCCCGATGCCGCGCCCGGGCAGCTCCTCCGGTGACGACAGACCGCGACTGCCGGCAAGGGCGGGGAGACTGGGAAACTTGGGGAGCGTCCCGCGCAGGTCGACCACCAGGGGACCGATGCGCGGCGGCGGATCCTGCGCACCAGCCTTCGCGTCGAGAAGCAGAGAGATGACGGCCGCATGCAGGAAGATCGTCGACGATCGCATGGTTGCGCCATCTTACATTGACGCCTCTTTGCATCGGCAGATAGGATCCCGCCTGTTGTGCCGATAGGATCACCTGAGGAGGCTCGACCTCCCCGGATTCGCCTCCCTTATCGGCGCATGCGACAATCAGCCACCATCGTGAATCCTCAATCGCGGGTCAACGCCTTTAGATGAATAGATACCCTTCCCTCCTGCCGCTCCCGGAACGACTGAATCGTCTGGATGAGCTGGCCATCGATCTCTGGTGGAGTTGGCATCCCGAGGCCCGCATGGTCTTCCGGGGCCTGGACTACCCGTTGTGGCGGTCCACCGCGCACAACCCCGTTCGGATGTTGTCGCTGATTGCGCGCGAGAAGATCGACGCGGCGGCCGCCGACCCGGAGTTTGTCAAACGGTACGAACGCGCCGTTGCCCATCTGGATGACGCCCGGGCGGCGCGCAACACGTGGTGGTCGCACCAGTTCCCGCAACACGCCGGCCAGTCGATCGCGTATTTCTCGGCCGAGTTCGCTCTCCATCAGTCGCTGCCGATCTACGCGGGCGGACTCGGCGTCCTCGCCGGCGATCATTGCAAGGAGGCCGGGGATCTCGGCGTACCGCTCATCGGCGTCGGCTTCATGTACCCACAGGGCTACTTCCACCAGTACGTGTCCGCTGACGGATGGCAGGAGGAGAGTTACGAACGGCTCAACTGGGCCGACACGGCGATCGAGCCGGCGCTCACACCCGAGGGCAAGCCGTGCGTGACGGCGGTGCCGCTCGGCGATCGATCGGTCCTCGTCGCCGTCTGGCGCGTGCTCCTCGGACGCGTCGCGCTCTATCTGCTCGATACCGATCTCGAAGAAAATGCGCCCTGGGACCGCGAACTGTCGGCGCGTCTGTACGGCGGGGACCGGGAGACCCGCATTCAGCAGGAAATCATCCTCGGCGTGGGCGGAGTCCGTGCGCTGAAAGCGGTCGGCTGCGAGCCGGCGGTCTTCCATCTGAACGAGGGCCATGCGGCCTTCGTGGTCCTGCAGCGTATTCGCGATCTGATCGAACACGGATCGAATTTCGACACGGCGCTGGACGAAATCCGGCGGAGCACGGTCTTCACGACCCATACGCCCGTCCCGGCGGGACACGACACCTTCCATTTCTCGCAGGTCGAAAAACATCTGGCGGGCTGCTGGGGGATGCTCCACGAGAACCGGGAGCGTTTTCTGACTCTCGGCTCGTACGACAACGGCAGCGGATCTCAGTTCAACATGACGGCACTCGCGCTGCGCTCGGCGGGAGCCGTGAACGGCGTCAGCCGTCTGCATGGCGAGGTCACTCGCGACATGTGGGCACCGATGTGGCCCGACCTCGCCCCGAGCGATCGCCCGGTCACCTTCGTGACCAATGGCGTCCACGTGCCGACATGGATCGCGCCCGATATGGCCGACCTGTTCGCCCGGCATCTGGGCCGCGACTGGCTGGATCGCCACGACGACCCGGCCCTCTGGGAGGGCGTGCTCGCGATTCCAGACGACGAACTCTGGGCGGTGCGCGGGGCGCTGCGGCGGTACCTCTTCACCTTCGTCCGCGATCGCGCGCGACAGCGGTGGACCGTCGAGCACGTCGCCACCCCGCGCGTCGTGGCAGCCGGAACGTTGCTCGAGTCGGAGTACCTGACCATTGGCTTCGCGCGGCGCTTCGCCAGCTACAAGCGCCCCGAGCTCATTTTCCACGACCCCCAGCGGCTTGCGCGGATCCTCAATGCCGCGGATCGTCCCGTTCAGATCATCTTTGCCGGCAAGTCGCATCCCGCCGACGACGTCGGGAAGCACCATCTCCAGCGCGTCTACAAGCGCGCGCTTGATCCCCTGTTTGGCGGCCGCGTCGCCTTCGTGGACGACTACGATCTGCACGTCGCCCATTTCCTGACCCAGGGGTGCGACGTCTGGTTGAACAATCCCCGTAAACCACTCGAGGCAAGCGGCACCAGTGGCATGAAGGCCGCCATCAACGGGGTGCCGAACCTGAGTATCGGGGACGGCTGGTGGGCCGAAGGATTCACCGGCGAGAACGGCTGGGTTATTGACGGAGGCAAAACCGGCGACGACTACGACGCGGTGGACGCGGCGGATGCCGATGCGCTGTACCGGTTGCTCGAAGAGGCGGTCGTCCCCACGTTTTACGATCGCGACCCGTCCGGCATTCCGCGCCGGTGGATTGCGGTGGTCAAGGAATCCATCCGCACGGTGACGCCTCGGTTCTCGTCTCGCCGGATGGTCAAGGAGTACGCGGAACGCATGTATGCACCCGTGCTCGCGCGGAACGTAGAATTGGGCAGGTAAAGCCTGGCCGTCAGGCCTTTCCGCTGATCGGCGGATGGTGGATGATTTGGACGGAATTGCCATCCGGGTCGTGGAAATAGCACGACCGGGCGCCGTCACGATGGGTGCGAGGCTTCGCGATCATCGTGACGCCTCGGCTCTCCAGAAACGCCGCCCACCCGTCCACGTCCTCCGCCTTGCGCACAATCAGCCCGAGATGATCGAGCACCGCCGGTAGAGCGACCTCGCGAGCCCGATCGAGGTCCGACGAAACCCGCGACACATCCGCGCCGCCCGAATCGGTCGACGTGGCCGCGCGACCCATCGCGGGCGCAGTCGAACGATGCAGCGCGAGATTGTCCGTCCCCGATGACAGGTACACGTTGTCGGGATCGGGTTCCCACTCGACGCTAAATCCGAGCAGGTCCACGTAGAAGCGCGTCATCTCGTCGAGGCGCTGGACGTTCAACGCCAGGTGCCGGAGTCCAAGGTGCGTGGGTCGTTCCATGATGCTAGACTTCATCTTATGCCACGTAAGACCGTCGTCAAGGCGCGATGTGCGCTGTGCGGCGCGAAAGAAATGTCCGAGCCGAGGGGCGAGGAGAAGTACTGTCGCGACTGCTGGGACAAGAAGATCGCGGTCGAGGAAATCGTCGCGCGTGAATTTGCGCTGAAGCGCTACATCCGCGCTCACAGCGCCGAGAAGTATCTCATCTATCACTCCACGCTCAAGCGTCCCTGCGGTCAGCTCATTGTCGTCGACGATGGCTACGATCTGTTCCTCACGCTGACGCTCTACCCGAATTTCGGGTGGGACGAACCCGCGTATCACCTGGAAGGCGACCCCGAGGGCCGGATCTTTTCCGAATTGCTCGTCGACGTCATCGCCGCCGACGTCATTGAACCGTGGGGCGGCGGCAAGTGGCACATGGAAATCTTCCGTTCGGTGAACCCCGAACCAGAGGACTGGAACGGAGAGATGTAGCGCAGCCCACCGCCGCGACTGCGATATAATCGGCCGGTTCTCTCGTTAGCACGTCCATTCTCCTGGAGGATTTATGAATCGCGCGCGCCTCTCATTCGCCGCGACGCTTGTGGCTGCCGTCGCTCTCGGCGCCGGCATCCTCGCCGAACAAGCCACGCAGGCGCCTCCCGCGCAAGCGCCTCCCATGCAGTCAGTGCTCGCCGGGAGGAAACTCACGCCGCCTGCAAGGGGCGACGTCACTGTGGAGTACACGGCGCCTGTTCGCAAGCGCGTCGGCGACACAATTGTCACAACGTTTCAGGTCAAGAATATCAATGTGGCCCCCATCGCGAGGCTGGTGATCACGCAGACATGGTTCGACAAGAGCAACAATGTCGTCGGTGGGGGTAAAGGTGAAATAGCGGGCTTGTTCCAGCCCGGCGACGTGAAGACGATTAAGATCGAGGCAGAGGCCAAACCGTCGTTCAATGGCGACGGCTTCAACTTCACTCATGCCAACGGCACGGTGAAGGCGAAGCTGGTTGCCAAGTTCGCCGCACCAGCTGGCACGACCACCGCAGGCGCAAAAGCACCCGCCGCGAAGACGCCGGCTGCGAAAGCACCAGCTAAAAAGTGAGATCTTCTCGAAACGTAGGGCAGACGATCTAGCGCGGACGAGACGCGGGATCGTCCTGCACGGTGAACTGCACTTGACGTTCCGCCTGGCCGCCTCCAAGACTGGAACGAGCCCTCACATTCAACACGTAGGCGCCCGGCGGAATGTCCCTCAGCGGAATACGCGCCATGTAGCCGTACGCGGCGCGGCTCCCGCCGGCGACCTCGATCGACGAACGCTCTTCCTGGGTCTTGAACAGCACGCGCCCTTCGTACGACAGCACGGTCGAGATGATGTCCACCTGGTGCGGCACGAGGACGCGGTTGTCGTACACCTCGGCGAACAACGCCACTTCGTCATCCCGCGGAAACGCGCGAAGCGCGGTTGGCTGCGCCGGAAGCGCTTTCCGCATCTGTTCGTCGGCCTTCCCAACGGGCCAGGAGGAACTGGTGACCGACGTCAGGACGATCCCGCTCATCGTGAGCGGATCCTTGGCGAAATCGGGTACATCCAGATCCCAGGTCACCGATCCGACGGCACCGCCAATGCTATCGTGGGAGGCCACACGCAGCTGGTATCGGCCGGGCTCGAGGTCCAGGCGATTGAGAATGCGCACTCCCGTCTGCCGGGCACGCGCCTTCGTATCGGCTTTCAGATTCAGGCTCAGTCGATCGCTGTTCCCCGCCCGCATGTTGCGCGACACGTCGAGGGCCATATAGGACAACTCGAGCGTGTTCTTCTCGTCGAGATTCAGATTGCCTCCGGCCGCATCCACACCGAGCAGCACGGACACAGCGGAACCGGACCCCTCCCCCTTGAAAGGCGCCGCGAACACGTGCATGGTCAGCCCGCTGATCGGCAGCGGACTGCTCAAGCTGTCGCGAAGCTCGGGCGACATTTTGCGCGAACCCGACGGCAGTTCCAGGTCGGGCGCCGCACCGCGCGCGGCCGTGTATCCGCGGCGGGCGCGGACGGTCGTGCCCGGCTTCTTGAGCTGCACGTCGATCTTGTGAAATTTCCCGTCCCGTCGTTCCGACGGCGGGTAGTACGCGAGCACGTAGTACGAACTGCTGTCCCGCACGATGCGATCGAATGCCGCCTCGAAGTTGTTGGAGTTGACGGTGGCAAGGCCGCCGGTTTCCTCGGCCAGCGTCCGCAAGTCGTCCTGCGACCGCAGCAGTTCCGTGCGCATGGACGGCGGCCCGACGTTCAGAGCCACCGCGTTCTGTGACGTGCCGGCCGTCACCAGCATCTCGTTCTGCCGCGCGAACGACTGAACGGCGATGGTATCGTCCGCCATGTTGGTCAGACCGCGCGGATCGATCGTATAGAGACTGACGTTGGACCGCTGCGCGGCGCCAATCGCTTCGAGCAGGTCCTCGACGACGAGCGCGCCACCTTGATCGTCGGATCGGATCTGGGCTGACGAGCCCACCGCGCCGACCGGCATGACGTGGCTCACCTCGATATCGAGGCCTTCGCTGACGAGCAGCACGGACTTTCTCCGGCCCCGCACGCCGCCGAACCATTCCGACACGTCTCGAATGGTCCGAAGGGCGGCCCTGGCGTTGAACAAACGGGTGAGCGCGTGCGGATCGATGAGGGCGTCGTCGCGGCCGATCGAGGTCCGGTTTTCAGCCGCCAGCTGCAGGAAGTACTCCTTGTTGCGCGCGTTGGTCGCCGACTCGACCTTGCCCCCAACGAAGTGGTCGACCGCGGCGAGCAACAAGGCCTTGTTGCCGGTGAATTCCTGCGTCGATTCCTCACGGCCCCCCACCGTCAGCACGGCCATGAGATCGTTGGCCGCGAGATTCCTCTCGATGAACGCACGCGCCGCGTTTCTGGCGAGCTGCGAACGGGACGGGTCGACGTGAAGATCGTCGAGCAACAGGACGTAAATGCGCCCCTCGAAGGGCCGCTCGTTCGTTCTGACGTCGGGCGGAATCGGCAGACTGGTAAAGAGCGGAACCTCGACCCGGTCCACGGGAACGTTGACCATCGAGAAGGCGGAAATCGACTGCGACTTGCCGTCCTCGCGAAGCTGAAAATCTTCCTTCTTCAGGCCAGGCACGAAATGACCGGCGGCGTCCGTCACAACGACGTCGACTTCCACGTATTCGACTTGCGTACGGAACGTCGGCCGCTCGGACCCGGATGTCTGCGGCGATTGGCGCGCGTTGAGCGCCGCGCCGGCCAGCAACGCAAACATCGCCCCGAGTGTCAATCGCCGGCTCATGCGTTGCCTCTTCTTTGGGGCGTGCGCCAACCCGCCGCCTCGTGTGATTATAGCGTTGAGGGCTATACTGAGACCGTGAGAGGTGTGGAAATTTCCGCGGGCCCGGCCACCCATCTTGACGTGGCGGCCGTGCGCGCCGCCCTCGCAGCCGAGGGCCTCGACGGCTGGCTCCTGTACGATTTCCGCGGGATCAACCCGATTGCGGCCGATGTGACCGGCGTCGGCCGGCAGGGTGGCCACCTGGCAACGCGACGCTGGTACTACCTGATCCCGGCGACCGGCGAACCGCGCGGCCTGGTGCACGCGATCGAACCGCATGCGCTCGCGCATCTGCCGGGTACCACCACTCGCTACGCGGGCCGGGACCAACTCGAAGATCGACTCAAGGAGCTGCTCTCCGGCATCCGCCGGCTGGCGATGGAGTACTCGCCCGGTTGCGCCATTCCGTACATCGCGAGAGTCGATGCCGGAACCATCGAGCTCATTCGCGCGTCGGGGAGCGGAGGCCCTGGCAGTACTGACATCGACATACGGTCGTCCGGCGACCTCGTCCAGCGCTTCTCGGCCGTGTGGGACGAAACCGCGATGGCTTCGCATCGAAACGCGTCCGAGAAACTCCACCGCGTCAAGGATCGCGCGTGCGAGGCCATCGCGCGCCTGACGCGCGGCGGAGGCCTGACAACCGAGTACGAGATCCAGCAGCTCATGGCGGGATGGTTCGACGAGGAAGGTCTTGTCAGCGACTCGGCGCCGAACGTCTCGGCCGCCGAGAACGCCGGCAATCCCCACTATCTGCCCACGGCGACGGCCGCGCGCGCCATTGGCTCGAACGAGCTGGTGCTCCTGGACCTCTGGGCCAAACTCGATCGGCCGGGCGCGGTATTTGCCGATATTACCTGGATGGGGTACACAGGGAGCCGGCCACCGGATCGTTTCGTCCGGGCGTTCGACGCGGTCCGTGGCGCCCGCGACGCCGCGATCGCCCTGGTGCAGAACGCGGCTCGTGGCGGCCGCGAGCTGCGTGGCTGGGAAGTGGACCGTGCGGCAGCGGCCGTCCTGCGCGAGGCGGGCTACGGCGACCGGATTCTGCACCGCACGGGGCACAGCCTTGGCGAGTCGGTGCACGGCAACGGCGTGAACATGGACGACTACGAAACGCACGACGACCGCCGCCTGCTCCCTGGAACGGGCTTCACCATCGAACCCGGCGTCTACTTTTCCGACTTCGGTGAGCGCTCGGAGATCAACATGGTCGTGCAGGCGCACGACGCGTCCGTCACCGGACCATTACAGACCGAAATTCTGGCTCTCGTGTAGGAGGATCGATGTCAACCCGTAAAACCACCCTCGTCTATGCCGTGCTCGTCGCGTTCGCCGCGGGCATGGTAATCGCGTCACGGCTCGATCTGTCACCCACATCGTCGGCACAGACGCCGCTCGTCGTACCTGTGGCAAACAGCGCGCCCATTACAGGCGCGCTGGACGCGCAGACGTTCCGGAACATCGCGCAGGCGCAGCAGCCGATGGTCGTCAACATCCGCACCGAGGTGAAGCAGCAGACGCAGGATACGTCCAACTTATTCCCCGGCGGTGGAGGGCTCGACGATTTGTTCCGTGGCTTTGGGCGGCCCGGCGCTCCCGGCGCGCCACAGGGTCAGGGGCCACAGCGCCGCCAGCGGCCGCAGACGACGGTCGCGGCCGGCACCGGGTTCATCATTAGCAAGGACGGCCTCATCCTCACAAACAATCATGTGGTTGAGGATGCGGTAAAGATCACCGTATCCCTCTTCGGCGAAGATACCGATCAAACGTACGACGCCAAGCTCGTCGGGCGCGACCAGTACTCCGACAGTGCCCTGATTCAACTCGTGGAAAAGCCGAGCCATGCACTGCCCGAGGCGAAGTTCGGCGACTCGTCGCAGATGGCCGCCGGTGACTGGGTCATGGCGATCGGGAATCCGTTCAACAACGGCTGGACCGTCACCGTGGGCGTCATCAGCGCAGTGGCGCGCCCCTTCGACATCAACGAAAACGGCAGCCGCCAGATTGAAATGCTCCAGACCGACGCGGCCATCAATCCGGGCAACTCGGGCGGCCCGCTGCTCAACCTGCGCGGTGAAGTGATCGGCATCAATACCGCCATCATCAGCAACGGCCGGTCGGAGGGCAACATCGGCATCGGGTTCGCCGTCCCCATCAACACCGTGCGCGATCTGCTGCCGCAGCTGAACACCGGCAAGGTCGTGCGGGGACGCATCGCCGTCGTCATTCGTCCTGTGCCGCGCGGCGACGAAGCGGACTACGGACTCAAATCACACATGGGCGCGCTCGTCGGAGAGGTCGAACCGGGTCATGCGGCGGACAAGGCCGGCATTGAAGCGGGCGATGTCATCGTCGAATACAACGGACGTCTCATCTCGAACTCGAGCGACCTTCAGAAGATGGTGACCGCCACCAAGCCCGGAACGACTGTGCCGGTCAAGGTCCTGCGCGACAAGAAGGAACGGACGCTGCGGATCACCGTGGAAGAACTCGACCTCCAGGCGGAGCAGCAATCGCGGCAGGCCCAGGCCCCTCGACGCCAGGCCCCGGAGGCGGTCGGTCAGGATAGCTTCGGCATCACGCTCAGCAACGTCACGCCCTCCATCGCTCGAGACCTGCAGCTGCCCTCGGGCCAGGCCGGCGCGGTTGTCACCGACGTCGATCCGAACGGCCCGGCGCGAGGCCGGCTGGAGGAGGGCGATGTCATTCTCGAAGTCAACAGCCAGCGCGTCTCGAACGCGGCGGAGGTTGGCCGCGAACTGCAGCGCGTCCAGTCGGGACGCAACGCCAGGATTCTGGTGCTGCGCGCAGGCAGTCGCGTGTTCGTCACGGTGCGGAAGGACTAGCTGACAGCTGATGGCTGACGGCTGTTCGCTATCGCCTTCAGCTATCAGCTTTCGGCTTTCAGCTTGGAGACTTCGGATTCCCGCGCCACAGAATCACTGATTGAGGTCATCCGAGAGCGGGGCCCGCTCACGGTGGCCGCGTTCATCGAGTTCGCCCTCTACGATCCGCGGTTCGGCTACTACGCCCGCGTGTCCCGGCGATCGGGACGCGCGGGCGATTTTTTTACCAGCGTGGACGTCGGTGCCCTCTTCGGCCGGTTGCTCGCCGTCCAGATCGCCGAAATGGCACGGCTCCTGGAAGCAGCCCCGGCCTTCGATCTCGTTGAAGCCGGAGCCGGGAATGGCCGCCTGTCGGCCGACGTTCTTTGCGCGCTCGGTCAGGATCATCCTTCCGTGTACGAGCGGGTCCGGCTTCATCTCGTCGAAGCCAGTGCCGTGGCGCGCGCACAGCAGACCGACACGCTCAGCGACACCGCCGATCGCCTGGCGTCTGCTGGAGCGGGCCTTCCGGCGTCCTTCGAAGGCATCCTGTTCGCGAACGAGCTCCTCGATGCGCTGCCTGTTCACCAGGTCGTCATGCGCGGGAACGGATTGCGGGAGGTGTACGTGGACGTCCGGGCCGGCGCGCTGGTGACGACGGAAGGACCGCCGTCGACGCCCGCACTGGCGGACTACCTGGCGCGGTTGGACATCGTGCTCCAGCCCGGCTGGCGCGTCGAGATTGGTCTGGCTGCCGTGGACTGGATGCGCCAGGCGGCGCGCCGTTTGCGGCGCGGATTCCTGATCCTCATCGACTATGGCCACCCCGCGAGGGAGCTGTACTCCGTGACGCACGCGGCCGGCACGCTCACGTCATACGCACGACACACCATGGCCGGACCAGAACGCGGATCCGTTCAGCCCCCGTGGCTCTCCAATCCGGGTGAACGGGACATCACCGCACACGTCGATTTCACGAGCGTGCGCGCCGCCGCCGAAGAGGAAGGACTCGCCCCGCTCGGGTTCCTGGATCAGACCTACTTCATATTGGGCCTCTGCGGCGCGAATCAGGCGAACCTCGCGAACCTCGCGAACCCAGTGAACCTCGCGAACCCCGTGAACCCTGTGAACCTCAAAGATCGTCTCGCGCTCAAAACACTGCTGATGCCGGGTGGGCTCGGGAGCACCATGAAAGTCCTGATCCTCGGCAAGGGCATGGGGACACCGACATTGCAGGGGTGTTCGTACCGGATGCGCGCGACCTGACGTCCGTTGCGGTTACATTAGCTCTGAGAGCAGAAGTCTCCCAATGGCTGACATCCGCCACGCGCTGATTCTCACGGCCGGCCTCGGAACACGGCTGCATCCACTGACGCTCGTGCGCGCGAAGCCGGCCATACCGGTCGCCGGCGAGCCGATCGTTCGGCGGATCACTCGCTGGCTGGCGGCCAGCGGTGTCGCCGACATCGTGCTGAATCTCCACCATCTGCCCGCGACACTGACGGCGGTGATGGGCGATGGGAGCGACATGGGCGTCCGCACCCGCTACTCCTGGGAGCAGCCGCGCGTGCTCGGCAGCGCCGGCGGACCTCGTCTGGCCCTCCCGCTGATTGACGCCGGGACGTTCCTGATCGTCAACGGCGATACGTTGACGGATGTCGACCTTTCTGCGTTGGCGGCCGCGCATGGCTCAGCGTCCGCGTTCGTCACGCTCGCATTGACGCCGAACCGTGAACCCCTGCGGTACGGCGGCGTGCTCCTGGACGAGCAGGCACGCGTCACCGGATTCGTTCGGAGCGGTCCGTTGGCGGCGGGATCGTTTCACTTCGTGGGCGTTCAGATCGCGAAGGCCGACGCCTTTCAATCGCTGGACATGGGAGTGCCGGTCAATTCGATCGGCGACGCCTACGATCGCCTGATTCAGGAGCGGCCCGGCAGCATTCGCGGTTTCGTCTCGCAGGCGGCCTTCTGGGACATCGGCACCGTGGCGGATTACGTCAACACATCGCGCCTCTTCGCAGGTCTCTTGCCTGGCACGGACCCGGCCCCGGCCGCCTCGATCGCGCGCGATACGCGGGGCGTTCATATCGATCCCTCTGCCCGCGTCAGCGCATCCATTCTCTGGGACGACATCACGATTGGTCGCGACTCGGTCATCGACGAATGCATCGTGACCGATCGCGTGTCGGTTCCTCCCGGGTCCGCGTATCGCCGTTCCATTTTGATCGGGACTCCCGACGGCGTCACCGCTCTGCCTCTTGATCAGTTCGACCAGATCCAGAATCGACCAGATGACCAGATGACGCGATTGCCTTATGGATGAACGAATCGAGCGGTATCTGCGCACGAGCGGCCTGGCGGCGCGTAACCCCAGAGTTGTCCCACTGACGGGCGATGCGTCCGATCGACGCTACTTTCGCATTCTGCTGCCCGAAGGGGAATCCCTGGTGCTTGCCGTGCACGCCGGGCCAATCGAGTTCGCCACGCTGCCGTTCGCGAACGTGGCCGAGTTGCTGCAGGCCATCCCGCTTCCGGTTCCCGCCATTCTCGGGCACTCGGACAGCGACGGCATCCTCGTGCTGCAGGACCTCGGCGACGTGACGCTGCAGGCGCATCTGGGCGCGGCCGCTCGGAGCGAACACGCCACGCTCTATCACGAGGCCGTCGCGTTGATCGAATTGCTGCAGCGGCGTGGCGCCGAACTGGCGGACGATCGCTATCCGTCGTATCGGATCGCGTTCGATACCGAGAAGCTGATGTGGGAGCTCGAGTACTTCGTCCGGCACTTCCTGGAGGGGTACCGCGGCGTGACGCTCACCGCCGCCGAGCGGCAGGCGATCACGGAGGAGTGGACGGCCATCGCGACCGAACTGTCGTCCGAGCCGCGAGTCCTCTGTCATCGCGATTATCACAGCCGCAACCTGATGCTCCACCGCGGCCGGCTGCACATCATCGACTTCCAGGACGCGCGGCTCGGTCCGGACACGTACGACCTCGCGTCGCTCCTGCGCGATTCCTACGTGGACATCGGCGGCCGGGATTTCGACGACCTCATCGCCTACTTCCTGGCGTTGAAGCACGGCATCGCCCCGCGCGCGTCGGGAACCGCGGGGAGTCCTCAGGAGTTCAGAAGGCGTTTCGACCTGATGGCGCTCCAACGCAACCTGAAGGCGCTCGGCACCTTCGGCTATCAAACACTGGCCCGAGGCAACACCGTCTACATTCAGTACATCCCGCGCACGCTCCGCTACGCGCGGGCCAACCTCGACAAGTACGCCCGCTTCGCCCGTCTGCGAGACCTGCTCTCCGCCCACATCGAAGAACTGCGGTAGTTGGTTTCAAATGTTGGTTTCAAATTGACATATCAGGCCATTCGCCCAGAATAGTAAATAATTGTGAATACGACATCGCAGACTGGACAAGGCACCGTTCGGCCCGGCGTGCACAGGGTGGAAGAGCTCGATCGCGTCTTCACCCCTGACGCTTCCGCGTTCGTCACGGATCTCGTCCGGCGGTTCACTCCGCGGCTGACCGAGCTGCTCGCGCGTCGACAGGAACGCCAGGCGCGGTTCGACGCCGGCGAGCGGCTCGACTTCCTGTCGGAGACCGCTTCGGTCAGGGCCGGCGACTGGTGCATTTCGCCGCCGCCGGCGCCACTGCTGGATCGGCGCGTCGAGATCACGGGCCCGGTCGACCGCAAGATGGTCATCAACGGCCTGAACTCAGGGGCGCAGATGTTCATGGCGGACTTCGAGGACGCCAACGCCCCGACGTGGGCCAACCAGATTTCGGGGCAAGCCAACCTGATGGACGCGGTGCGCCGCACCATCACCTACGCGAGCCCCGAGGGCAAGCGCTACGCGCTACAGCCGACGACGGCCACGCTGCTCGTGCGACCGCGCGGTTTGCACCTGCCCGAGTGGCACTACCTCGTCAACGGCCGGCCGGTTCCCGGGTGTCTGTTCGACTTCGGGCTGTTCTTCTTCCACAACGCCATCGAGCAACTGCGCTCCGGTGCTGGTCCATATTTCTACCTGCCGAAGATACAGAGCCATCTCGAGGCACGGTGGTGGAACGACGTCTTCACCCACGCCGAACGGACGCTCGACCTCCCGGTCGGGACTACTCGCGCCACGGTCCTCATCGAGACGCTGCCGGCCGCATTCGAGATGGACGAGATTCTCTACGAGCTGCGCGACCACATGGCGGGCCTCAACTGCGGCCGGTGGGACTACATCTTCAGCTCGATCAAGACGCAGCGCGCCAACCACGCGTTCGTGCTGCCGGACCGCTCACAGGTCACGATGGACAAGGGTTTCCTGCGCGCCTACACGCAGCTCCTCATCCGCACCTGTCATCGCCGCGGCGCGCACGCGATAGGCGGCATGGCGGCGCAGATCCCGCTGAAGGATCCGCAGGCCAACGAGGCGGCACTCGCGAAGGTGCGCGAGGACAAGCAGCGCGAAGTGACCGACGGCCACGACGGCACGTGGGTGGCGCACCCGGCGCTCGTCCCGATCGCGCTGGAGGTCTTCAGCGCCGGCATGCCCGGTCCCAACCAGCTCTCGAAGCTTCGCGAGGAGGTGACGGTGTCGCGCGACATGCTGTTGGCCCCGCCGGGAGGCACGCGCACCGAGGCGGGTCTCCGCCACAACGTCCGCGTCGGCATGCAGTACCTACACGCCTGGCTGCAGGGCATGGGCTGCGTGCCGCTCTACGGCCTGATGGAGGACGCGGCGACCGCCGAAATCTCGCGCACACAGGTCTGGCAGTGGCTCCGGCACGGCGCGGCGCTGGATGACGGGCGGGTGGTGACGCTGCCGCTTGTGCGGCAGGTGATGTCCGACGAGCAGGGCGCGCTACGCGCGCAAATTACGGACTCGTCGGCACTGCGCCGTTTCGACGACGCGGCGCAGATCTTCGAACGGCTGGCGACGTCGGACACGCTGGAAGATTTTTTGACGCTGCCGGCATACGAAAAGCTCGTCTCGTATTAGCCGCCAGGGGCCCCCACTTCCTACAACCCGGTCAGGCCACCGAGCCGTCCCGTGCTGTCGCCAAGCTTGTCGATCGGCACTCCCACCATTCGGACGTGTTCAGTCCCCCCGAGGCAGACTGCCGAACCCCTCCTCAAACGGCATTCCCACGCTATTGGCGTAGAACGCGTTCAAATGGTAGTTGCCGACCGTGAAGAGCAGGTCGAGCAGCTGCCGCGTGTTGTAGTTGGCCGATAGCGTCCTCCAGGTGGCGTCGCTGATGAACGAGTCGGCGTGCAGCTCGTCGACCGCCTGGAGCAGCGCGCGGTCCGTCGCACTCCATCCCGCAGCATTCGCTCCTTTGGGAATCTTTGCGATGTCCGCGTCCGATCGGCCGTTGCGCTTGGCGATAGGCACGTGCTGGCCCCACACCCAGTCGTCGTGACAGACCCAGTTGGTTCGGAGAATCACCAGCTCCTTGTCGTAGAACGTAAGCGCGGCATCGCCTCTCCGGCCCGAGTTCCAGAGGAAGGTTAACCAGGTCCACCACTGCTTACCGAGCTCCGGCTCGTAGAGCGCCGTACGCAGGTTGGTATTCGGGCGTTGATTGTTCCCAAGCGCGGCGCGCTGTTCGTCCGTGAAGTCCTTCGGATCGATGGGAGGGATGCGCGGAGTGGTGAGACGCTTGTACGGCTTTGCCGCGCGAGCGGACGGCGCCTTCTGCTGGGCCGCTCCGGTCGTCACAGTGGTCGCGAACACGACGCCCGCGAACATGCCTCCAAGGACGAGCAGCGCGTCACGGAGCTTCATAGCCTCTCCTCACCCCAAATGACACCTGGGAACCCGCGGCCGTTTGCCGGCGACGTCATGGTAACCGGTTCCCGAAGTACTATCCAAGGCATGCGAGTGATGAGCCTCGGACACGCCGTCGCAACGGGTCTCTCTTCGCTGCTGCTTCTCGCGTGGGGCCCGACTGTCGTCGGGGCGGGCACCGGACAACGAGCATTGTCTGACCCGCTCCAGGCATTGGGACCGATCCCGTATTTCATCGCCGTCGGGACCAGGGACTCGGGATTTCGGCCGGGCGACGAGCAACTGGCGCGCTGGGCGCTTGACGCGTGGCGGCGAAGTGCCGGCCCCGCACTTCAACTGTCGGCGGCTCCAGAGGCCGACGCCCTCGTGCGCCTCTATTGGGCCGGTCCCCTCGACGGGCAATACGGGGAAATGCGCCCCTTGGTCGTCGCGGGCAGACGCGGCGCCAGTGTATTTGTCCGGCCAGACATAGACGCGCTCGGCGACGACATCGCCGTGCGCGCGCGCGGCGACACGTTGATGCGCGACACCATCGTCTACCTGACCTGCCTGCACGAGCTCGGCCACGCATTCGGTCTCGAGCACACGTCGGACTTTCGCGACATCATGTACTTCTTCGGTTACGGCGGCGATATCGTCGAATACTTCGGGCGCTATCGGCGGCAGCTCCAAACGAGGAACGACATTGCAAACGTCGCGGGTCTGTCCGCCGCTGACGTCGCGCGCATCAAGACGCTCTACACGCAATAGGCGAGAAGGTGATGCACTAGGCCAGCGCCATTTTGTACAGCGCGACGAGTTTCGCCCACGCCTTCTCGGCCTCGGGCTTGTTGTAGATCGGGTTGTTCGCCTCGGCCGGCATGTCCGGCACGCACCAGCCGTGCTGGCTTTTGTACACCTCAATTTCGGCGGGGACCTTGGCGGCGGCAAAGGCTTCCTTGAGCTTGTCCTTGGCGTCGGGCTGGCGCTGGTCGTCGTTGGCGGCGATACCGATGTAGAGCCGCGCTTTCATCTTGGGCGCAAGCAAATGCGGGCTGCTCGGCTGGTCCGTGACGAGGCCACCGCCGTGAAACGATCCGCCGGCACCCATGCGATTCGGCACGGCCGCGAGGGTTCGCATCACGAGCGGGCCACCCATGCAGTAGCCCTGGGTGCCGATCTTCTTCGACGTGTTCACCTGTCGCTGCGCATCGAGGAAGGCGACGAACGCCACCGCGTCCTTCTCGGCCGCCCCCGGCGCGTTGATACTGCCCATCAGGGGCCGGAGCTTCCCCATGTCGGCCTGGTTCTGGAAATTGAATCCAGCCATGTCGAACCCGGGCGCCTTGGTCATTCGGTAGTACGGATTGGGCACGAGCACCGAATAGCCCTCGGCGGCAATGCGCTTGCCCATATCGACCATGGCGGGACGAAGGCCGAACGCATCAGCCCAGATGATCACACCGGGATGCGACCCACTCGTCGGGTGGACGAACGCCGCATCGCACACGCCGTCCTGTGTTTTTACCTCGACGTTTGTGACCGTCACTGGCAGCTCCGCCGCCGACGCCAAAGTGTCCGCCGCCACCGCCAGACCGGCGGCAAGAGACAGGGCGACGAAATCGCGCCGCGAGAGATCCGTGGCCGACTCGTTATTCTCGTCAGGACCGTGCTTTTCATCTGTCATGGCGTATCTCCTCCATTGCATCGACTACTGTGGAATTCAGTCCGGTAACATGGTCTCGAGGAACGTCCGTCGCGATCAGCGCTCGGCCACCAACTGGCGAGGAGTCGCACGCAGAACGGGCCGCGACGCCAGATACGCCGTGATGTTCACGATATCGTTGGGCGTCAATCTCTCGACGACCATCCTCATCAACTTCACGTTGGAGTTCGATCCGTTGCGTGCCCCCTGCTGGATATCGAAGAGTTCGCGCGCGAGATAACTCGGGGACCGGCCCACGATTGGCGGTACGTCGGGGGGAACACCCATCAGATCGAGGCCATGACACGTACCGCACGCCGTCGTCTTGCCCTGAACGATTTCGCCGTGCACGATCTTCATGCC
>JBGOTP010000016.1:0-27705 GCA_041476545.1 Vicinamibacteria bacterium
GGCGTCACTCCATGCGCCACGCGCGCGTCGTCTACGATCGCGGCATCGAACGGATCGGTGAGCGTGAAATGGCCGAGCGTCCGGCCGTCCAAGGCGTGAATGGTGGTGATGCCGCTGGCGATGTTGCGCCGGTTGATGAGCAGCACCAGCACGTAGTCGACGCCGTCGCGGTGGACGCCTTCGGGCGAAGGAAGTCCCGGCTGTCCCCGGCGCGCTTCGATGCGGAACTGGTGGGTCTGAATCTGCCAGATGCGCGGTTGTGCCCGAGGCGACAGGCTCGCCAACGGCCGACTAGCAAGCGACAGCCTGGTGAACAGCGACGTGCAGAACGCCAGAATCGTCTGCATGGTCGGTCCGTCGCCGACTGCCGGCTCGACTGGCTCGAACCAGCGCTCGATCCCACCGTTCAGCGGGTTGTAGTCCAGCGCCTGATAGTGCGGCTGGTGCGGCTGGCGCTCGATCGTTCCGTCCGGCCTGGCGGTGTACACCGCGTGCCGGCGCGTGCGGTATCGGCCGCCGTCGGCCATGTAGGTGTCGAGCCCGAGCCGGTTCCAGCTGTCCGCGAAACGCTCCCAGTCGTACATAGCGCCGAACTCGGCGAGCAATCCCCGCATCAGCCCGCCGTGCGCGAACGCGTAGCCGTCCTGCGCGATGGACGCCTGTACTTCGCTGCCTGATTCGGAGATGACGCCGGCCATAGGCTACGTGTTTTGGCCCAAGGCGAGAATCATTGGAAGCGGTCGGAGTTCGCGCCGAAGCGGATCGAGCGAGAGGCCGAGCGCCTCGAGCGTGAAGGCGCCCAGCAGGCCGCTGTCGCCTTCTTCGCCGAAGATGACATCGGCGACGCCGACACGGTCGCCATGCTTGAACAGCGCTCCGCCCTTCTTGCGCGTGATCTTCGTCCCATCGGCTAGGCGAAACTCCTGCGCGACCAGCGGCCGAATGCCCAGCCTGCCCAGAATCTCAGAAGGCACCACCGAGTAAATGGCTCCGGAGTCGACGAGGAATTCAATCCGCTCCGTCGTCTCGGGAGTCGCAGGGTTTCCGACCTCGATCTCGAGAACTGTCAATCCCATGTGTCTCTCAAACAGAGTATATGCCCATCGGGGCGTCAGGCTTTGGCCGCCTTCAGAATCGCCTCCATGTGCGCGACGTACTTGTCGAGCGCGCGTCGTCCGGCCGGCGTCAGGTAGTACTCCGACCTCGGCACGCGCCCATTGAAGGTCTTCTCGCACACGATGTACCCGCCCTCCTCGAGCCTCCGCGCATGAACGCTGAGGTTGCCGTCGGTTGTCTGCAGCAGTTGCCTCAACTCGTTGAACGTCAGCCGTTCGTTGGCGGCGAGCGCGCTGACGATCCCGAGACGCAGGCGCTCGTGAATCAGCTGATCCAGCGAGATGGCCGGCCGCGCCGTGCTCTTTTTCACTCGATCGACGACAGGGTCCCGCCCGGTCGTACCGGGCTTGCTTCTACCCACCGTATCTCCTCGCAATGATGAAGCCGAATACCAGATGAAGCGCGCCAAATCCCGCGGCCATGAAGAGGTGGCCCCATTCGGGCGGAGCGGCCAGCGCAAGGACGCCAGCGGCCATGAAGCACACGCCCATGATTGGGACGACGCGGACGGAGAAGGCGCCGGCGCTGCACACGGCGGCCCCGTAGAGCAGCAGCCAGCAGCCGGGCAGCTCACCGGTCAATCCGTGGCGCGCGAACACGACGGTGAGCACCCCGCCCGCGGCGACGGCCGGCACGTACGCCAGAGCGAAGCGCCGGGCGGCCGGCCCCGTCAGCGCCGTGCCCGCGCGCTCGGCCTTCCGCGCGATCGCAACGCAGCCGATGACCAGCGCGACCAGCGCCTCCGCGAGCCAGAGCTGGAGCCAGCGCGACTCGCCGCGCGGCGGGCCCGCGATGCCAGCCGTTCCGAGCGCCGTGAGTCCCATCAGCACGCCGCCCCAGCCGGGCACGGCGGTGAAGCGGGTGGCGCCCGCCATCGTGTCGCGGATGAAGCGCAGGTTGTCGGCGGCGTGCCGGTCTATTGTCGACACCGGCGTTGACGCGGGCGCCGGCGGAGGACGGAGCCGGTCCATAGTGGCGTGTACGATACTACACGAAGCACTTTGCGATGCAAATCATCGGGGGCTCTCTTATAATCCGCCTTATGGAAATTCGCATGGCGACCGGCGCGTTCGTAGCCGTTGGACTGTCTCTCGGAGCCGTCGTTCTTGGTGGCCAGGCTCGCGCCACGCAATCGCCGCCGGCCACCCCGCCAGTGGGGCAGGCGGATGGGCGTTTCCCGCGCAACGCCGCCGAATTCGATCAAATGTTCCATCAGATCTCGAACTGGGGTCGCTGGGGCGCAGACGATCAACTCGGTTCGGCGAATCTCGTCACCGATGCTAAGCGCAAGCAGGCGGTGTCGCTCGTCAAGCAGGGCATTTCCGTGTCCCTTGCGCACAACCCGCTCACCGAGGCGGCCGCGGACAACACGAGCCCCTTCGAGCACACCATGAACCGTGGTTTCTCGACCGACACCTACAAGGTCTCGTACCACGGCTACGCGCACAGCCACATCGACGCGTTGTGTCACATCCTCTATAAGGGCCAGACCTACAACGGCTATCCGACCGCCGAGGTGAACACGGAAAAAGGCTGCACCAAACTCGGGATCCAGAATCTGAAGAACGGCGTCGTGACGCGAGGGATTCTGATCGATATTCCCCGCCTCAAGGGCCTTCCGTATTTGGAACCGGGCACGGCGGTATATGTGGAAGACCTCGAAGCCTGGGAGAAGAAGTCGGGCGTGAAGATCGGTTCGGGCGATGCCATCTTTCTGCGCACGGGACGCTGGGCCCGTCGCGAGAAGCTTGGCGCGTGGCCCGTCAGCCGGACCGAGGCCGGATACCACTCATCGGTCGCGCCCTGGATCAAGGCGCGCGGTGTCGCGTTTGTCGGCAGCGACGATGCGCAGGATGTTACGCCGTCGATGGTGGAAGGCGTCAACCTGCCGGTGCACACGCTGATGATCACCGCGCTCGGCATCAACCTCCTGGACAATCAGGATCTCGAGGCCGTCGCCGAGACGGCGGCGAAGCTCAATCGCTGGGAGTTCATGCTGACGCTCGCACCGGTACCCGTGACCGGCGGCACGGGGTTCCCGATCAACGCGCTCGCCACGTTCTAAGCATTTTCACGACCGTGTCGCGTCATTCACGGCATGCACCGCCTTGCCCAGTGCGAGCGCCACGGATCGTGCAGACTGAAGTCGACGTGACGGTCGCTACGCTCGACTTCCGGTCACGGAGCGAGTCGGCACGCTCACGCGTCCGCTGCCGCCCGGGACGGACATCACCGGCGGCGGCCAGACGACATCGGTGGCGGCGACCCGTGGGAGAGCGGCCGGTCCACACGTGACAGCAACTGTGCGCGGTCGGTTCTCCGCACGGCGATCTTGGTGTCCGTGATCCGTGCCGGCGGAGTAACCCGTGTCGGTGCATGCCGCGCTTGGCCCAAGCCTCAAGCCAGCTCCTGATCGCCGCGGTACCGGTAGTGTACGAACCGAATGCGCACAGTTCCGGCGCTCGACCCGGGTCACTGCCACTGATGTCGTCTGGCCGCCAACACACAGTCCGTGTGAAGGAATCACAGCCGATCGGGGCGATCGCCAGTGCCGCCGGTACGCACCAGCAAAGGGAGTTCAGCCATGGCTCACGTGATCACGACTCCACGCGCTCTGCGACCTCAGCGGTTAGCGTCGTGAGGGCCGCGACGGGCGAAGCCGTCCTCGAGCTCTCTGACGCGACAGTCGTCAAGGGCGGCATCCGCGTCCTCGATGGCCTGACGCTGACGATTCGCGACGGCCAGCACACCGCCATCCTCGGTCCCAACGGCGCCGGCAAAACGACGCTGATCAACCTGCTGACGCGCGAGGACTACGCACTGGCCCGGCCCGATGGCGACCCGCCGGTGAGAATCTTCGGGCAGGCCACGTGGGATGTCTTCGAACTGCGCACACGCCTGGGCATCGTCACCGCCGATCTGCACCGGCGTTTCGTTGAAGGCCATTCGGTTGGGCGCATCACCGGAGAAGAGGCGGTGCTCTCCGGTTTTTTCGCGACTCGCGGATTCCTGTTGTATGCCACCGTGACCGACGTCATGCGACAGAGCGCCGCCCATGCCCTCGAGCGGCTGGACGCGGCGATGCTGGCAGGCAAGACACTGAATGAGATGTCAGACGGCGAGGCGCGACGCGTGTTGATTGCCCGCGCCCTGGTCACCTCACCCCGGGCGCTCGTCCTGGATGAGCCTGCCGCGGGGCTCGACCTTGTCGCGCGCCACCGCTTCATGGAGACGATCGGCCGGCTGGCGAATGAGGGCACGACGATCGTCCTCGTCACGCACCACGTGGAAGAGATCATCCCCGCGATCGAGCAGGTGGTGCTGTTGCGTTGCGGCCGCGTTGCCATGGCCGGTAGGAAGCCGTCGGTGTTGACGGCGGCGAATCTGACGAGGACCTTCGGCGCACCGATGACCGTCGAGGAGTCGGGCGGCTACTACTACGCGCGATTGTAGGCCCGACCTTTACGGCTTCACTTCCACCAGCTCGATCGCCGCGAGGTCCGGTCCCTCGATCATCGCGGCGCGCATGGTGCCCCACGGGTGAATGTCTTCGGTGACCTTCACGCCTTCGCTCTTCAGCCGCGCGATCGTCGCGCTCAAATCGGGCACGCTGAGCGCGAAGTGATCCACGATCTGTCCGCGCGGGCTGACGTACGGCCCGTGCCGGGGCCGAATCAGAATCGATACGTTGTCGCTGACGGGAACGGTGCCGGCCGGATTGCGCACCATGCCGATCTTGTCGAACGCCGGCCAGGTGACTTCCTCGTACGGACGCTTGCAGTCCCCGGCATCGGCCGCCGCTCGGCCCCCAGGTGCGGCCCCAGCAGTTGCGCCGGCTCCGCCAGTCGCCGCTCCACGTCCGCCGCCGCCGGCTGCAGCTCCACCTCCGGTGCCGCGGCCCGCCACGCCACCTCCGCGACCGCCGCCGACGCCGAGATGCGTCGTGTACCACTGCGCCGCGCAGGCCGGATCCTCGTGAAACATGTGCACGTGGTTGAAGTACTCGGTCGGCGGATAGTTCCCGGCATTCTCGATCAGCGCGCGGTCGGGTCCTCTGAGGTACTGGAAACCGCCGACGCGCGACGGCTGCGCTCCCTGCGCCTGCAGCTCCCTCAACCTCGTCGTGGTCGGGAAGGTGCCGAGCCCGTCGCTCGAGATTTCGACGACGCGATTCTCGGGGTCGGCGTACATCGGCACCACCTCGAGCTTGAGCGCGTGGAATCGTTCGAGGTAGGCGCGAGAGTCCGGCGTGTTCCAGCCAAAATGCCAGATGGCGCTCTGCGGTTGGGTCGGTGGCGGCGCATTGACCTTCGTGAACAGGAGGTACACGCCGTTGACGGTCTTCACCGCTTCGTAGCCGTTGAACGTGGTCTTGACGGAAGTCGTGAAGGCTTTCGGATAGTAGTCGGCGGCCGCCGCCGGATCGGCGGAATTCAGGTGGACATGATGGAAACGCACGCCTGACGGGGACGCTGCGGCCTGGCCCGAGGCCGCTCGAGCCTGTGGCCGCGGGCTCGCGACCACGTGCGTCCAGACAGCAATGACCGACAGCATCAGGACACCGACCGGGATCTTCTTCATCGTGTTTCGTGTCCTTCGCGTCTTCGTGATGAATTCGGATAGACGTTGGCAACAGTCGCGCGGTTACTGCGACGTGCGCTGACAGTTGACCTCGACGTCGAGGTCGCCCATCCTGGCCGTTCCTGTAATCGCTTCACGCTCGAATTTGCCGGTGACGCTGACCTTGATGGTGTCCCCGCCCTCGTAGAAGGAAAACACGAACTTCACGTCGCTGCCGACAATCGTTCCGGTCACTGGGTACTCGGCGGTTTCGTCTCCAAAAAAACCGGAGACTTTCTGCCCGGTCTGGCTGAGCGCCCCCTTGAACATGGCCGGCTTCCTGGTGCCGAGGTAGATGGTCCACTCTCCATCGATCTTCGACTGAGCCGACGCGGCTTGATCCATTCGAGTCGGAACTCCGGGGGGCACTGGTGTGAAGACAGGGGTGGCGCTCAGCAGAAAGAGCGACGCGATGTAGGCAATTGCAGCGGTCATGTGGCGATTCTACTAGATTGACGTTTGGCTGATGGCAGTGGGTCACTCCACGTCTATGCCATGAACATTCGACCGTCTTCCATCCTTCGGATCGCGTACGCCGAAGTCGCCACGGAAGCCTCGCGTCGCCAGAGCGTCCGGCTGCGCGGCGAGGCGGTGCGCGAAGAAGTCGGCGCGCCGATCGCCGCGAGGTGCCACCCGGCAGACGTCGCTACCGGCGTGGTGCCCGGCGGGATCCCTCGTCACCGCCAACCGTCGGAGGCGGGCCGGCGCGATCGCACGACACCGCGACAGCGAAGGAGTGCGAGGCGCAGGGCGCGGTGTCCGGACCGCCGACCGGTTGGCGGTGACGAGGGATCCCACCGGGCAATACGCGCACGCACCAGTCAAACTGATGACCCATTGCCCGTGGTCGGGCGGCGCGGCCGTATAATCGAGCGGTGAGACCGACGCGCGCTCTTTCTGCGTCGTTGATCTGCGGCATCACCTGCGTCATCGCCATTCTGGGGCTGGGAGCCTCGGTGCGCCTGGGCGCTGCGCCACTGGCTGGCGTCTCGAACCTCTCTGGACAGGATCTCGGGAAGACGGTCTGGGACGGCGTCTACACCGACGCGCAAGCCGCGCGTGGACAGGCGTCGTACAAACAGATCTGCGGCCACTGTCACCGCGACGACCTCACAGGGGGAGGGAGCGAAGTGGGCGCGCCCGCGCTAAGGGGACCCATCTTCACCGTGCGCTGGCGCGATCAGCCCATCTCGGAGATGTTCCTGACAATCGGCACAACGATGCCCAGGAACAAGCCAGACTCCCTCACTCCCGATGTGGTCATCGATATCGTCAGTTTTCTGCTGAAAGCGAACGAGATGCCGGCGGGCCGGGCAGAGCTGCCGGCAGACTTGGAGAAGCTGAAGCAGATCTTCTTCACCGAGAAGCAATAACGTCCAGCCACGATCAACGCAGAGAACGCTGAGTTCGCAGAGAAACCAACGATGTTCTGCGTGCTCTGCGATCTCCGCGTTTGACGTCGTGTTACTTCGCTGGCGCTCCGGCGGGCACCGCCGATGGCGCCGGCTGCGCGACGCGTGTGCCGTCGGCGTCTCGCGACAGGCGGTTATTCCGGCCGCAGTCGAAGCAGGTTCGTCCTTCGTCGGCCATGCCGGCCGTCGAGATGCCGCGGTCGGCCATCAGCTTGGCGAGATGGTCCGCCGTCGACTTCTGCTCCTTGAAGAACAGCGTGTAGAAGACGCCGTTCGCGATCGTCCACGGCGTCCAGCCCTGTTTGCTGCGTACGTCGAGCGTCGCGCCTTTGTCCGCCAGATACTGAACGATGCTGTTGGCCCCGCGATACGCGGCGCCGTGCAGCGCTGTCTCTCCACGGTCGTTGACCGCGTTCACGTCGTTGCCGAGTTCCACGAGCATCTTGACGGCTGCAAGTGCCTCGGGTTCGAAGTCCGGCCCCGTGCCACCATCTTCCCCGGGGTTCCACAGGTCCACGCCCGCCGCCACCATGAGAGGGGTCGTCTTGTCCGCGTTCGGCATGAGCGGATCCGCGCCTGCGCCGGCCAGGACCTTCATGAGGTCGGTATCGACGTTCTTCGCCGCGAGCAGAAACGGCGTCGCGCCGACCCTGTTCAGGCGATTGCGATACCCGTCGCGGAAGTCTTTCGTCATCTTGACGTTCAGCGTCGCGCCCTTCGCGACGAGCTTCCGGACCAGATCCAGGCTGCTCAGATTTCCGCTGCCCGTGGGAGGCGGAAGAAATCCGATGTTGGTTCTGCGAATGCGCGCGATCTGATGAAGCGCCGTCCATCCCTGCGCCGCCGCGTTGACGTCGGCGCCGCGATCCACGAGCAGCGCGCCGAGCTCCCAATGTCCGTTCTGCGTGGCGAGGACGAGCGCGCTCGTCCCGTCGGGCAGCGTCTCGTTCACACTCACACCGGCATCCAGCAGAACGCGCGCCGCCTCGATGCGCCCGGCCTGGACGGCGAACAGGAAGGCCGTGAACGACGGCCTGGCCTGTGCGGCGGCAGCCGCGGGTCCTGCCCCGACGGCGCCCGAGAACACACCTGCGCCATTCGCGGTGGCGGCCACGGCCGGCTGCGCGCCACGCGACGCTGCAGGCGCCGCTCCGCGTCCAGTCGCCGAGGCTCCACGTCCGCCGGCGGCTCCACGTCCGGCCGCGGCTGCGCCGCGCGCCCCGGCGGCGGGATCACCGGTCCGCGCCTTGAGGTCGGCGCCGCCTTCGAGCAGCACCTTTATGGCCGCGGCGTTGTTTTCCGCGGCCGCCCACATCAGCGCCGTCTGGCCGCGGGCGGTGTCGCGGGCGTTGGGATCGGCGCCGTAGGTCAGCAAGGCCTTCAGGACTTCCGGTGTGCCGGTCCGCGCCGCGGTCATGAGCGCGGTTTCGCCGCCCGGCAGCGCCGTGTTGGCGTCGGCTCCCGCCTTGAGCAGTCGGAGCACGATGTCGGCGTTGCCATTCGTGCACGCGAGCGTGAGCGGCTGCACGCCATACCGGTTCGTCGCCTTGACGTTGGCGCCGGCGTGAATCAGTAGGTCGACGATATCCAGGGTGTCTTTGTGGACCGCCCAGTGAAGCGCAGTGGTACCGTCGACCTCAGGTGCGTTGACGTCCGCGTGCTTCAAGAGCAGCGCACGCACGGCCGCGCCATCACCATCTTTCGCGGCGGTCGCCAGCGGCACGTCGCGTCCCGCCGCGCCGAGCATGGCGCCGATCGTTGCGATGAAGACGAACAACGCGACTAGAGCGGCTCGATGTGTCTTTCGCATGTTGTGATCTCTTCAGTTCGGCTAAAGCCGGACGCCACGTCTGGCCCTTAACTTCTAACTTCTAACTTCTAACTTCTAACTTCTAACTTCTAACTTTCTAGAGGTCCACCAGCCGCCCGGTACTATCGGCGATCTGTTTCACGTCAACGCCTACCTTGTTGAGCAACGACACGCCGAGATTCATCATCGGCGTATTGTCGGGATACACGAGGTGGCGTCCGCCGGCGAGCTGACCGCATCCACCGCCCACGAGCACGACCGGCAGATTGACGGGCGTGTGATGGTCGCTGTCGCCCATGCCGGCGCCGTACATCATCATGGAGTGGTCGAGCAGCGACCCGTCGCCGTCCGGCGTATTGCGCATCTTCTCGAGCAGGCGCGCGAAGAGCGACACGTGATACGCGTTGATCTTGGTCGCCTTGGTGATTTTTTCAGGATCGAGCTGGTGGTGCGACACGCCGTGATGCCCGTCCGGCACGCCGATCCATGGATACGCGCGTCCGCTCAGTTCGCGTGAAATCTGGAAGGCGACCACGCGCGTCACGTCGGCCTGATAGGAGAGCAGCGTCAGGTCCATCATCAGCTTCGCGTGTTCGTCGAACGAGTCCGGGATGCCGACGGGCTCCTCGGGAACCGTCACCGTCGCCGTGTCGGTCCGCTTCTCGGCCCGTTGGATGCGTTGTTCGACGTCGCGCACGGCGGAGAGATACTCGTCGACCGTGAGGCGATCGCGCCCGCCCAGCCGCCGCTGCAACCGCGCCATGTCGGCCATCGCCAGATCGAGGACGCTGCGATCCTGCCGCATCCGCGCGAAACGCTCCGCCGCCGTGCCGCCTTCGCCGAAGAGCCGCTCGAAGACCGCGCGCGGGTTGCTCTCCATCGGCATCGGCGTCGTCGGCGTCTTCCAGGAAAACGTCCGCTGGTAGACGCAGCTGTAGCCGTTTTCGCAACTGCCGACGACGAAGTCGTAGTCGAGCGCGAGCTGAAGGGAATTGAGCGGTGTGTCCTTGCCGATCACCCTCGCTGCCATCTGATCGATCGACGTGCCGGCTTCGATGTCGGCACCTTCGGTCTTCTTCGGGCGAATTCCGCTCAGCCACGACGCGCCGCAGCGCGTGTGCACGCCGCCGCCTTCACTCAAGGTCTCGGCGCCCTTGTTGGCCAGTCCGCTCACGACGACGACGTGGTCGCGGAGCGCTTCGAGCGGCTTGAGGACGGGCGTCATCTCGAAGCTCTTGCCGACGCCCACGGGGTGGAAGTTCGGCAGATACGTCCCGTTCGGCGCGTAGAAGAAGCCGAGGCGAGGCACCGGGTTGGCGGCGGTTTGTGCCGTGGCCGTGAACGCGGGAACCATGGCATCGAGGAGCGGAAGCGCCAGCGCGGCGCCCATGCCTCGCAGAATCGTCCGACGTGGCAGTGCCATCTTCTTGATAAACATTATTTACTCCGCGGGGGTCGTCGCCCCGCTCGTGCTCGCGTCGCTCGCGGGGACCCACTCGCCTCGCGTCGCGCTTTGTCTACTCGCGGGGGCCCCTTCGCCCCGCTCGGAAGTCAGTTCGCTGTCTGTGACGCCGGCGCCGTTTGTCGCTTCTGAAACGGAAGACTCTTCGTGATGCCCAGAACGATCGCCGAGAGCTTGTAGTTGCTCGCGGCTGCGTTGCGCACGATGGCGCGAACCGCGGGCATGTCGTAGTACTCCAGACCGCGGCCGAGCGA
Organism: Vicinamibacteria bacterium; assembly: GCA_041476545.1. Lineage (GTDB taxonomy): Bacteria > Acidobacteriota > Vicinamibacteria > Vicinamibacterales > CAVVIG01 > JBGOTP01. The sequence continues at coordinate 10,675 of JBGOTP010000016.1, forward strand.
GTACGTCATCAGTTTCTCGGTGAGTGCGGTGACGAACCGATCGGGATGCGCGAGCAACGCGCCTCGCAGTCCGGACACACCATCAAAGTGCGTGCCGTCGGGGAGGACGCCGGAGTCGTCAATCGGCGCGTACAGCTCGTCCACATCGCGCCACCGGCCGACGGGATCGAAATGCTCAAGGCCGAAGCCGAGCGGATCGATCATCGCGTGACAGCTCGCGCACGCCGCGTTGGCGCGGTGCTCGGACATCCGTTCCCGCATCGACGGCGACTTGCCAGCGTAGACGCCCGTCTTTTCCGGCAGTGCCGGCACGTTGGGCGGCGGTGGCGGTGGCGGCGTGCCGAGTAAGGTTTCGAGAATCCATTTGCCTCGGAACACTGGAGATGTGCGAATCGGCTGCGACGTGAGCGTGAGCACGCTGCCCTGGCCGAGGATGCCGCGGCGCCGGTCGTCGGTCAGCGTCACCCGGCGGAAGTGACTGCCGTTGATATTGGGAATGCCGTAGTGCTTCGCGAGGCGATCGTTCAGGAACGTGTAGTTCGCGTTCAGCAGATCCAGCGCGCTGCGGTTCTCGCGGAGGATGCTGTCGAAGAAGAGCTCCGTCTCCCTCCGCAGATCCTGACGCAGGCTGTCGTTGAAATCGGGGAAGAGCACTTCGGACGGGGTGACGACCTGCAGATTCCTTAACTGGAGCCACTGGCCGACGAAATTACCCGAGAGTGCGCCCGCGCGCGGGTCGGCCAGCATGCGGCGGGTTTCGCGGTCGAACACGGCGGGCATTTTGAGCTGGCCCTGTGCCGCCAGATTGATCAGGTGTTCGTCCGGAACCGTGCTCCACAGAAAGAACGACAGGCGGGAAGCGAGTTCCAGTTCGCTGACGCGGTAGTTGGATCCGACGGTCGATGCAACCGCCGGCGGGTCGGCTTCGACACGGAAGAGGAACTCCGGGCTCACCAGCAGTTGCTGCACGCCCCGCTCGATACCCGCTTCGAACCCGCCATCGGCGTGCCCCGCATCGTAGGCCGCTAGGAGAATCTTCAGATCGTCTCCCGCCACCGGTCGACGGAACGCACGGCGCGCGAGCGTCGAGAGGATCTGCCGCGCGCACTGATCCTCGCTCGAGCCCGCTTTAAGCCCTGAGCCCTGAGCCCTCAGCCCTGAGTCCTGAGCTGGATGGCACGCGAAGATCGTCTTCCGGCTCGGCGTATCGCCCGCTCCGGCCACGTCGAAGGGCCCCGTGATCGTGACGCCCCTCAAATAGGGAATGCCCGGCCCGCTGACCGTCGGATTCATGAACGGCTTGCGGTTGGCTTCGGACAGGAGAGACGGCGTGTAGAGGAACGCGACACCGACCTCGTGCGGCCCGGCCTTGATCGGGGCGCGGACCTCCAGTTTCTCCCCCTGCTCGTTCCCGTCCACGTCGACGACTCGAGCGCCGCGCTTCACGTTGAGGAGCTGAAGGCGCTCGCCGTCGAGCAGCACGTCCACGTCGGCGCCGCTCGCGACGCCTGCCAGATCGAAGCGGAACGAGTACTCGGCGTCCTGGGTGAACAGATGGTGAACGAGCGTGCCGCCGCGCGTGCCGAACGGCAGACCGTCCACGTGTGTGTTCTGCAGCAGCGCCGGCGAGACGACGTAGGTTTGCGCGGCCACGCCCGGGGGCGCCGAGCCGATGGCTGCGCGGCTGATCTTGCGCGCCGCCGACAGATAGCGCTCCATCAGCGACTCGGACACTTTCAGCGCGCCCGCCATGTTGTCGAAGCCGTAGCTCGAGCTGTCGCCAGGCAGGAGCGTGGCGACATCCATGTCGATCCCGAGCACGTCGCGAACCGCGTTGTGATACTCCGCGCGGTTCAGGCGGTGGAAGGTCTCGGTCCGTCCGGGATTGGGTCGCGCGGCCGCCGCGCGATCGAGGGCGTTCTCGAGCGACGACACGAACGCGTCCTGCGCCGCCCCGTCGGGACGCGGCCGGCCAGCCGGCGGCATCAGGCCGCCGCGCAGCTTGCGGACGACCTTCTCCCAGACGTCCGCATGATCGCCAACCTTCGCCAGGTCGAGGGTGTCGAGCACCAGCCCGCCGATCTTCGCGCGCTCGCTGTGGCAGCCGGTGCAGTACCGATCGAGGATCGCGTGCGACGGCGGGGCGGTCCGGGTGACGCTCGGCCGTGACGTATTCGTCGGCCGTGGCTCGCTGGCCGCCGGCTGACGAGAGACGGCCGCCACTGGCGTTTGAGGACCGACCGCACGCACGGGGTCCGACACCATGGCCAGGCACGCCAGATACCCGGCGACAACCGAGACGACTCCAAGCTTCGTCCCCGACATTCCCTATCCAAATGCTAACCGAATCAGAGCGCCGATAGGCCATGAAATCAGCATGGGAGTCAGGTCGTCGCCGCCGTGCGCAGAACTGTCCTTGTGGGGGCTACCACCCGAGCCGAATCGCGAACCACAGTCCTATCGATATCACTCCGCCGCCGACAACGAGCGTCGTCGTGTTCGTCGCGAGATACGGATAGACCATCAACAACAGGCCCGCGACGAGCTGCGGCAATCGTCCCTGCTTTTTGCCGTACACAAACAGCACGAAGCCGATGCCGCTCGGAATCAGGGAGAGGAACAGCCAGGTTGGGTCGATGGTCACCGGAGGACGTCTGGTTGCATGGGGCAGTCGTGCCGCGTCCGCGGGCTTGGTCCGTTGTTCGGCTAGCGCGTCGCGCGACGCGGCGAGGACTTCGAGAGTAGCTCCCGCTCCGCTATCAGCCAGTGATCGAGATCGCGGCCGTGCTGCCCGCCCGATTGCACGAACAATTCGTACGCGCGCTCGGCGATGGTGTCCTGCGAGAACACGTCCTTTGTGGCCACCCGGCGAGGTAGCCGCGTCGTCCCGATGGCCCGGCCGGTCCCATTGGTGCCGGCTGGCTTGCTGGCTTTCGTTGATGCGGATTTGGTGGCCTTCGGCATTGGAACCTTTCTGCGCCCGATCTGCGGATCGCGACGATCAACAATAGCAAAATCCCACTGAAACTATATTCATATATAGTAGTTCGCGCGTGCTTTCGTGAGCCCATGGTGACGACCCAGCTTCAAACCTTCAAAGCGCGATTCTTCCGGGTTCTGGCGCATCCGATCCGCATCAAGATTCTCGAAATTCTCGTTCGCGGCAATCGCACGGTTCAGGAGCTGCAGGAAGCGTTGGAGCTGGACCAGCCGGTCGTGTCGCAGCAGCTCGCGGTTCTGCGGAACCAGGGCATTGTGACGGCTCAGAAACAAGGCCTGTCGGTGCGGTACGCACTCAGAGACCCGGCCATCGGAGACCTACTCGAGGCCGCGCGGCGCGTCTTCAACAATCACCTCGTCGGCAGCCAGTCGATGTTGCAGGAGCTGCGGCGAGAGGCCCGACGTTAGTGTCCCCAGTTCGACATGTGCTCACATCGTCCGCGCGGGGTATTCCGCCTGGTGGGACGGTGGCATGACGACGCCATTCGATCCGGCGAGTGGTCTGCCCGTGGCGCTCGCGCTCCGGATCGTGACGATCATCGTGACGCTACTGGCGTCGCGGCGGAGCGGCGCGGCGCGCCAAGTGGCGTTCCTCGGGTCCGCCATGGCGTCCATCGTGAGCGGCCTGACGGCGGCCTACGTGTTACACGCCCATGCGTCCGTGCATGGTGTGCTGTTCGCCCATCAGGCCTCCGGGTTCGTGCTGACATATGCGGTAGACGGGCTATCGGCGTGGTTCCTTGTGGTGCTGTCCGTTCTGGCCGTTCCGATCGCGCTCTTCAGTATTGGTTACATCGGGCATTCACATTTCGCCCGGCGGTCTGTCTTCATCGGCATTGCGTTCAACATGCTGCTCGGTTCGTTGGAGGTCGTGTTCGCGGCCGACGGAGTCATCACGTTCCTGTTTGCGTGGGAGCTGTTTACGCTCGTGACGGCCGCCCTCGTGGCGACCGACCACGAAGAGCGCGCGAGCCGCCAGGCCGCGTACATCTATCTGGTCATGTCGCACGTCGGTACCGGCTGTCTCGTCGCCGGATTCCTGGTGTTGGCCGCCGTGTCCGGCTCCTTGGCGTTCCCAACGCTTCTGTCGGGCCACGTGGTGTCGGGGTCGCTGCGCGACGGGCTGTTCGCGCTCTTCTTCGTCGGCTTCGGTATCAAGGCAGGCATCATCCCCCTTCATGTGTGGTTGCCTGAGGCACACCCGGCTGCGCCGACAAACATCTCGGCGCTGATGTCTGGCGTGCTCATCAAAGCCGGGATTTACGGCATCGTGCGCGTCTGCGCATTTGGTCTGGGCGTGCCGAGGCTCTCATGGGGCGTGTTCGTCGTGGCGTTGGGAGGGCTCTCGGCGGTGCTGGGAGTGCTGTATGCGCTGATGCAGCACGATCTGAAGCGGCTCCTGGCCTACCACAGCATCGAGAACATCGGCATCATTCTCCTCGGCCTGGGTGCCGGAATGATGGGGTTGGCCTACGGTCGTGGCGATCTCGCGGCTCTTGGGATTGCGGCCAGCCTCTATCACGTTTTGAATCACGCGGTGTTCAAGGGGTTGCTGTTCCTCGGGGCGGGGAGCGTCGTGATGGCGACCGGCACGCAGCAGATCGAGCGGTTCGGGGGACTGCTGCGGAGGATGCCGTGGACCGGGCTGTTCTTCCTCGTCGGCGCGATGGCGATTTCCGGTCTGCCGCCACTGAACGGCTTTGCGAGCGAATGGCTGACGTTCCAGGCGTTCCTGTTTGGGTTTCGCGGGTCCGCGGAACCCCTCGTCCACTCCCTGTTTCCGCTGAGCGGCGCTCTGCTGGCGCTGACGACGGCACTGGCCGCGGCATGTTTCGTCAAGGCGTTCGGCATCAGTTTCCTGGCTCTGCCGCGGAGTCGAGCGGCTGCCGACGCGCACGAATCGCCGGCCGTGATGCTCGTGCCGCAGGCGTTTCTGGCGGCGCTCTGCATCGGGCTGGGTCTCTTCCCGGGGGTCGTGCTCCGCGTGCTCGGAAGCGCCATGGCGTCGTTGCCTGGGTTGCAGCCGGGCGCTGACATGGCGCGGGGTGGCCTGGGGATGACGTCGATGACTGCCGGGCCCTCCGGGCTCGACTCGTTCGACCACGTCGTCCCCCTGGTACTCGGCGCGACGCTGCTGGGCGGGCTGGTGGTGGCGGCGCTGCTGACGGCACGGCGAGGGCTCGCGACGCGGCGCGTGCCGACGTGGGGATGTGGCGGCGAGCTGGACGCGCGCACGGAGTACACGGCGACCGCATTTTCAAAACCGCTGATGATGATCTTCCGGGCCGTGTATCGGCCGACGCGGGAGGTGGAAGCGCTGGCGGAGGTCTCCCCGTACTTTCCCCAGGAGGTACGCTATCGCTCGACGATCGAGCCGACCTTCGAGCGGTACGTCTACGGTCCGTTGGTGCGGGGCGTGTTGCGGGTGGCCGATGGGATGAAGGTGCTGCAGGCCGGGAGCCTGCATGCCTACCTCGCCTACGTGATCGCCCTGGTCGTGAGCCTGGTACTTCTTGTCTGGTGGAGCAGTTGAGTTGAGCCTCAGCCAGGTGGCTGCTGCTGGATTGCCGGCGGCGCTCGGTGTGCGTCTCGTCACGGTCGCCGCGACGCTTGCGCTGGCTCGGCGTACTGGCGCCTGCCGCCTGGTGGCCTTGAGTGGCTCCATCCTGGCGTCGGCGATGACGGTGGCCGTTGCCGTCCAGGTGGTCGCGTCAGGTCGATCGATCAATGGCGTCCTCGCTCGCCACGCGGCATCCGGCATTGTCCTCGGTTACTGTGTGACGCCGCTGTCGGCGTGGTTTCTCCTGGTGCTGGGCTTGATCGCGGTGCCGGTGACGTTCTACAGCGTCGGATATTTCGCTCATGCGGTCGAAGCGTCCCGCACGGCCTTTGTCGGAACGGCGTTCAACGTGCTGCTTGGAGCTGTCGAAGTCGTGTTCGCGGCCGACGGAGTCATCACGTTCCTGTTCGCGTGGGAGCTGATGACGCTGGCGACGGCCGCCCTCGTGGCGACCGACCACGGAGACCGCGCAAGCCGCCGCGCCGCGTACCTCTACCTGGTCATGTCGCACGTGGGCACGGGCTGCCTCGTGGCCGGGTTTCTGATCTTGTCGGCGGCGTCCGGCTCTTCGTCCTTCCCGGTCTTGCTGGCGGGCCACGTGGTGTCGGGTCCGCTGCGTCACGGGCTGTTTGCGCTCTTCTTCTTCGGGTTTGGAGTAAAGGCGGGCATCATCCCCCTCCATGTATGGTTGCCCGAGGCCCATCCCGCGGCGCCAAGCAGTGTCTCTGCCCTCATGTCCGCGGTGCTCATCACGGCGGGCATCTATGGACTCTTCAGGGTCTGCGCCTTTGGCCTCGGCATCCCCGACGCGAAGTGGGGTCTCGCGTTCATGATGTTCGGCACGCTGTCCGCCATCCTGGGCGTGTTGTACGCACTGACCCAGGGCGACATCAAGCGGATCCTCGCGTACAGCACAATCGAGAATGCAGGCATCATCGTCCTGGGCCTGGGTGTGGGCATGGTGGCCTTGGCGCACGGCCGCGGCGAGCTGGCGGCGCTGGCAGTGGCAGCCAGCCTCGCTCACGTCTTGAATCACGCGGTGTTCAAGGGGTTGCTGTTCCTCGGGGCGGGGAGCGTGGTGATGGCGACCGGCACGCGGCAGATCGAGCAGTTCGGGGGACTGCTGCGGCGCATGCCGTGGACGGGATTGTTCTTCCTCGTGGGCGCGATGGCGATTTCCGGCCTGCCGCTCCTGAATGGCTTCGCGAGCGAATGGCTCACGTTTCAGGCGCTGCTGTTGGGGTTTGCATCCACGCCGGGTCTGGTTCGTCTGAATTTTCCGCTCGGCGGCGCGATGCTGGCGCTGACGACGGCACTGGCCGCGGCGTGTTTCGTCAAGGCGTTCGGCATCAGTTTCCTGGCCCTGCCGCGGAGCCGAGCGGCTGCCGACGCGCACGAATCGCCGGCCGTGATGCTCGTGCCGCAGGCGTTTCTGGCCGCGCTCTGCATCGGGCTGGGTCTCTTCCCGGGGGTCGTGCTCCGCGTGCTCGGACGCGTCATGGCATCGTTGCCTGGGTTACAGCCGAGGGCGGACCTGGCGTGGGGTGACCTGGGAATGACGTCGATGATGTCGATGACGTCGGTCGCGTCGATCGCCTCCGCGTCCTCCCAGGTCGGCTGGTTCGATCACGTCGTCCCCATGGGGATCGGCGCGGCGCTCGTCGGCGGGTTGGCGGTGGCGGGGTTGCTGACGGCACGGCGTGGGCTGGCGGCGCGGCGGGTGCCGACGTGGGGCTGTGGCGGCGAACTGGATGCGCGCACGGAGTACACGGCGACCGCGTTTTCGAAACCGCTGATGATGATCTTCCGGGCCGTGTATCGGCCGACGCGGGAAGTGGAGGCGCTGGCGGAGGTCTCCCCGTATTTTCCCCAGGAGGTGCGCTATCGGTCGGCGATCGAGCCGACCTTCGAGCGGTATGTCTACGGTCCGTTGGTGCGGGGCGTGTTGCGGGTGGCCGATGGGATGAAGGTGTTGCAGGCCGGGAGCCTTCATGCCTACCTCGCCTACGTGCTCGTGCTCGCCGTCATGTTGCTGATGTGGCTTGGAGGTACGACGTGACCCCGCTGACCCCAGTGATCCATTCCGCACTCGGTGCGATTGTCGTCGCGCTCCTTCAGGCCGCGGGCATGCTTGCGATGGCTCCGCTGTTGAGAGCCGTGATCAAGAAGATGAAAGCGAGGCTCCAGAATCGACAGGGGCCGCCGCTACTGCAGGGGTACTACGATCTGGCGAAGCTTCTCCGCAAGGAGCCGGTTCGATCCGAAGACGCGTCGTGGGTCTACGTGGCGGGTCCCCGCGTCTACTTCGCGGCGGCCGTCGCGGCCACGACGCTGGTTCCCGTTCTGGTGGCGGCGGCGCCGCTCGAGGCCGCCGGCGGCATCCTGCTTCTGGTCGGGACGCTTGCGCTCGGCCGCTTCGCGCTCGCCACGGCCGCCCTCGATACGGGAAGCCCCTTCGGGGGCATGGGCGCGAGCCGCGACATGACGATCGCGGCGCTCGCGGAGCCGGCCCTGTTGCTGGGGCTCTTCACGTCGGCGCTCGCCGCCGGGTCCATGAATCTGGGCGTGCTGGTCAGGGGCTTGCTGCAGCAGGGCCACTCGTTCCACCCGAGCGATCTGCTCGCGTTCGCGGGACTCTTCATCATTGTCATTGCCGAGACAGGCCGCATTCCGGTGGACAATCCGGCCACGCATCTCGAGTTGACGATGATCCACGAGGCGATGGTCCTCGAGTACGCAGGACCGGATCTCGCGCTCGTCGAGTGGGCGTCCGCGCTCAAGGAGCTGTTGTACCTGACGCTGCTCGTGGACCTGTTCATTCCCACGGGTATCGCGACGACCGCGGCGCCGGCGGCGGTCCTTGGGGCGTTGGCGGCGTGGACCGGCAAAATCGTCCTGTTCGCGACAGCCGTGACGCTTGCGGAGAGCACGAATGCCAAGCTCCGTCTGTTCCGTGTCCCCGAACTCGTGTCCGTGTCTCTGGGTCTCGCGTTTCTGGCCCTGGCGATCCGGTTCCTGTGAGGTCCTGCGCATGACGGGCAACGTGTTGATCCTCTGTGCCGCCGGCATGCTGGTGAGCGCGTACCTCATGGTGGCCCAGAAAGCCCTGTTCACCGCGATCCGTTTGTACAGCGCTCAGTCACTGCTGCTCGGGATCGTGGCCGCCACCATTGCGTTCTCCGAAGCGCGACACGATCTCTTCGTCACGGCCGCGTTGACCGTGGCGCTGAAGGGAATTCTGATCCCGTGGTTCCTGATGCGCGTGATCGACCGCATCGGCATTCACCGGGAAATCGAACCGTTCCTGAACGTCCCTGCCTCGCTGATGGTCTGTGTGGGCCTGACCGTCGTCGGATATCGCGTCAGTACCGGCTTTCCGGAGGGCGCTCGGGGTGTGAGCCATCATCTGATCGGCATCGCCCTGTCGATGCTGCTGATTGGGCTCTTCCTGATGGTGACGCGGAAGAAGGCCATCACACAGATCCTCGCGTTGCTGACGGTGGAGAACGCGGTGTTTCTCGTCGCGGTTGGCGTCACGTCCGGTATGCCGTTTGTCGTGGAGTTGGGGATTTCCTTCGACGTGATTCTGGCCGTCCTCATCCTCGGCGTTCTCGTCGGTCGAATCGTCGACCGGTTCGAGTCGATGGACGTCAGCCGTCTGTCCAAGTTGAAAGGGTAGCGTGAACCTTCTCGTCTGGACGCTCGTGGTTCCCCTGATCTCGGCCGCCGCCGGCGGCCTTGGCGGCCCACGCCCGTTCAAGGAAGCCACCCTGGTCGGCGGCCTTCTACTCACCTTCGGGCTGTGCCTCGCGACAGCCAACCAGTTCCTTGGGGGCATCGTGCCTGCCGCGTTCGGCGACGCATTGCGAGTCGACGGGCTGTCGGCGCTGGTGCTCGTGCTCTGTGGGTTCGTCGGTCTTCTCTCGGCCGTCTATGGCGTTGGCTATTTGCGGCGCAATGAGGCGCGACGGTTAGTCACGCCACGGATGCGACGCAAGTTCTACGCGCTCATCCCGGCCTACGTGTTCGCGATGCTCCTCGTCTCGGTCTCGAACAATCTCGGCATCCTGTGGATCGCCGTCGAACTCACGACGCTGGCGTCCGTCTTCCTCGTCACGTTCCACGACCGGGACACGTCGCTCGAAGCGGCGTGGAAATTTCTGATGCTTGGCAGTCTGGGCCTTGCGTTCGCGCTCCTCGGCACGGTGCTGTTGTTCGCCTCGGGCCAGGGGCATCTCGGAGAAGGCATGGCCTCGCTCAACTGGACGCGCTTCATGCAAGTCGCGCCGGAGCTGCATCCCTTTACCCTCCGCCTCGGCGTGGTGTTCGCGCTCGTCGGGTACGGCACCAAGGCCGGTCTGGCTCCCATGCACACGTGGAAGCCGGACGCGTATCGCGAAGCGCCGTCCCCGGCCGGCGTTCTGATGGCCGTCGGCATGCTGAACGGCGCCCTCTACTGCATCCTGAGGGTCCATTTGATTTCCAAGGCGTCGCTTGGGCCCGAGTTCTCGGGCGGCTTGCTGTTGATGCTGGGTCTGCTGTCAGTGCTGATCGCCACCCCCTTTATCCTGATCCAGTGGAACCTCAAGCGCCTGCTGGCCTACTCGAGCATCGAGCACGTCGGCATCATGGCTCTCGGTGTGGGGCTTGGCGCCGAGGCGGGTGTGTTCGGAGCGCTCCTGCACATGACGTATCACTCTCTGGTCAAACCCGTCGCCTTCTTTTCGGCCGGCACGCTCGCGCAGCTCCACAGCTCCTCGGACTTCGATCGGATCGGAAACGGCACGTTCAGCCGAGCACCAATCGCGAGCGCGATGCTCGTCCTCGCGGCCGTGATCATGACGGGCTCGCCTCCCTTCGGACTGTTCTTCAGCGAAATGACCATCCTCAGAGCCGGTTTCCTCGGGCCGCACGTGACGGCGACAGCTGTATTCCTGGCCGCGCTGATCCTGCTCTTCTGCGGCTTCGCGTATCAGGTCGGACGCATCGTGCTCGGACCGCCGCGCGATCCGGCCGAGAGGCGCATTCCCCAGCCGGAACGCTTCGACCTCGGTATGGGCACGATGATCGCGGCCGCGGTCATTGCGGTTGTGTCCGCCTTCTACCTGCCAGGGCCGCTGATGGCCCTCATCCGCGCCGCGACACAGGTCGTGTGGGGGGGAGCGTGAAGTCCATTGCGGCGGCGCTTGGCGTGGCGGATGGAGCCGTTCGCGAGTTGCGATCCGGAGAGCTGGTTCTGGACGCCAGCCCGGCCGCGCTGCCCGCGCTCGCCGACGCCGTCATGCTCGGTCTGAACGGACGGCTCATGTCGCTGTTCGCCAGTGACGAACGCAGCACGACGGATCGCTTCCTCCTCCACCATGTGTGGTCCCTGCCGGCCCTGCGCACCTTCCTTCACGTGTCGACGCCGTTGGATAAAGCCAGCGCCGAGCCGTCATTCCCCTCCATCGCGGCGAAGTATCCTGCCGCGAACTGGTTCGAACGTGAGGTGATGGACTTCTTCGGCCTCGTGCCGGAGGGTCATCCGAATCTGGCGCGCGTCGCCCTCCATGACGACTGGCCGGATGGGGCGTGGGCGCTCCGCAAGGATTTTCCCGACGACAGCACAGTGCCGCGCGTGTCGGGTGATTTCCACCCGTTCCGGCCGGTGACCGGCGAAGGCGTGTTCCAGGTCCCCGTGGGGCCCGTCCACGCGGGCATCATCGAGCCCGGACACTTCCGGTTTGGCGTGGCCGGCGAGCCCGTGTTGTACCTCCAGCTTCGACTGTTCTACGTCCACAAGGGAACCGAGAAGCGCTTCGAGCGGATTCCGTGGCGTCACGGGCTGTTCCTCGCCGAATCGATCTCCGGCGATACGGCGGTGGGTCACGCGCTGGCGTACGCGCATGCCATCGAGCGTCTCGCCGATGTGGACGTGCCGGCTCGGGCTTCCGCGTTGCGAGTTGTGCTGCTGGAACTCGAGCGCATGTACAACCACACGGCGGATATCGGCGCACTCGCAACCGACGTGGCGTTCACGGTGCCGGCAAGTCGGGCCCAGGCGTTGCGCGAGGGCCTCGTCCGGCTGCAGGATCAGTTGTTTGGGACACGGTTGCTGAGGGGCACGATCGCCCTGGGCGGCGTCACGCGCGATCTTCTGCCGGCCGGGCGCGACGCGCTGCGCGCGCACCTTCGGGCATTTGAAACGGAGTTCGACGACCTGATCACGCTGCTCATCGATGCCGGCACGTTCACCGACCGCGTCGACGGGACAGGAGTCCTGTCGAATCAGGCGGCGCGGGATCTCGGGATCGTCGGGATGGCCGCGCGCGCGTCGGGGGTGGATGCGGATGCGCGGCGAGATCATCCGCATGACGCCTATGCGGGTCTGCGGTTCGAAGTCCCCGTCGAGGAGGGAGGCGACGTAAGGGCGCGGCTCATGGTTCGAGCGCGGGAAGTCGAGCAGTCGTTGCTGATCCTGCGACAGGTGCTCGACGTCCTGCCCGACACGCCGCTCCTGACACCACTGCCTGATCGGTTGCCCGCGTGTGCATCGGCGCTCGGATGGGCCGAAGCGTGGCGCGGTCCGTGCACCCATTGGGTGGCCACCGACGAGCGGGGCGACATCGCTCGCGTCAAGGTGACGGACCCGAGTTTTCTCAACTGGCCGGGGCTCGTTCACGCCGTGCCTGGCAATATCATCCCGGACTTTCCGGTGATCAACAAGAGCTTCAACCTCTCGTATTCCGGAAACGATCGATAGAAGGCGACACAGGACGACATGCTGCGCATCATCGCCAAGAGCCTGAAAACTGGAATCCTCACCGAGGCCAACCCGTTCGACGCCCACGCGTCGTTTGGATTCCCGGTCATCGACTTCAGCCGCTGCACGGCATGCGCCGCCTGTGCGCGCGCATGTCCGACCGGCGCGATCCAGGACGCGACGATTGAACCGGGCCGGAAGACACTCTCGTTGTCGTATGCCGCCTGCATCCAGTGCCGGGAATGCGTCACGGCGTGCCCCGAGCAAGCCATCAGTGTCTCGACGGACATCGAGGTCGCCACACACAGCCGCGAACAGCTTGCTCGGACGGCCTCGTTCGACATCGATCCGATCACTGGCAGAGGCACATTGCGCGAGATGGAAGTGCAAGCGGGTCTGAGCCTCGCGGAATCGGCCGCGCGGCTGCGCGAGCGCATCCGCGGCCGGCTCGGGCGGTCGCTCCACGTGCGCCAGGTGGACGCGGGGAGCTGCAACGGGTGCGAGCTGGAGATCGCCGCGACGACCAATCCGCTCTACGACCTGGAACGCTTCGGCATCCACCTGGTCGCGAGTCCCCGGCATGCCGACGTCCTGCTCGTCACCGGGCCGGTGACACGGAACATGGAAATCGCGCTCCGAAGGACCTATGAAGCGGCGCCGGAGCCGCGCGTCGTCGTTGCCGTGGGCGCGTGCGGGTGCAGCGGTGGGATCTTCGGCGAGCGTACGTATGCCGCTCTTGGCGGCGTCGACCGCGTCCTGCCCGTGGACGTGTACATCCCCGGCTGTCCGCCACGTCCCCAGGCGATTCTCAACGGACTGCTGGTGGCGATGGGCGTTCGAGAGGCGCGCGTCGGGCCTGAGTTCGGGAGATAGCCATGCGAAGGGAAGACGACCTCGATCGACTCCTCGACGCATATGGCGACCTGGCCGTGAAGATCGGCCTGAACCTTCGAGCTGGTCAGCGTCTGCTCATTGTTGGCCCGCTCGCGAACGGCGGCGTGTCGCTCCAGGCCGCGCCCCTCGTCCGTCACATCGCGGCGAGCGCGTATCGGGCTGGCGCGCGACTGGTGGAGGCCATATGGGGCGACGAGGCGCTGCAGTTGGTCCGCTTCGAGCACGCGCCGCGCGACTCGTTCGACCAGTACTCTGCGTGGTTCCCGAAGGCGCTCGTCGAGCACGTGGAAGCGGGGCACGCCGTCCTCTCGGTGTACGCCAACGATCCGGATCACTTGAAACAGCAACCGCCCGATCTGATTGGTGCGCTCCAGCTGGCGACGGCGCAGAGCGCCCGCCCATTCCGCGAACTCATCTCGCGCAACGCCACCAACTGGACCGTCGTCGCTGCAGCCGATGCGGGGTGGGCGGCGAAGGTGTTCCCCGATCTCCAGCCGGCCGATCAGGTTTCGCGATTGTGGGAGGCGATCGCCCGTCTGTGCCGCCTGGATCGTCCGGATCCGGTTGCCGCCTGGCGCGAACACCTCGAGGCGCTCGTCGCGCGGCGCGACGCGCTCAATGGCAAGCGGTATGACGCGCTGAAGTACCGCGGGCCTGGAACCGAGCTGACGCTGGGCCTTCCGGCCGGGCACATCTGGGTCAGCGGCCAGTCGTTGAGCCGCTCTGGCATTCTGTTCGCGCCGAATCTCCCAACTGAAGAAGTGTTCACGATGGCTCACAAGGATCGCGTCGATGGGACGGTCCGATCGACGAAGCCTCTGAGCTACGGCGGGACGTTGATTGAGGACTTCAGCCTGCGGTTTGCTGGCGGGCGGGTCGTCGACGTGAAGGCGGCGAAAGGCGAGCACATGCTTCGTCAGTTGGTGGGCACCGACGAGGGCGCGGCGCGGCTCGGCGAAGTCGCGCTCGTGCCACATGGTTCGCCGGTGGCGCAATCGGGCCTCCTCTTCTACAACACGCTCTTCGACGAGAACGCTGCGAGCCACGTGGCGCTCGGATCGGCGTACCGCTTCACGGTCGAAGGCGGGGAGACAATGAGCGACGACGAGTTCGAGCGCGCGGGCGGCAATCGCAGCGCCGTGCACTCCGACTTCATGATCGGGTCGGCGGAGCTCGACGTGGACGGAGTTCTCGCCGATGGTACGGTCGAACCGCTGATGCGCAGGGGTGAGTGGGCGAGGGGATGAGGGGGAGATTGGGTGATCGGGTGATTGGGTAATCGGGTAATTGGGTGATGCTCTTGTGCGCGTGGCCGCTCGGTGGTAGTTTGAGGCTGGCGTACAGGGCGCCTCCCGTCCGCGGACAGGACTGAGTCCACCTGATCAGGTTGTCACACGTTTCGGATGTGATCGCCGAACCTCCTTGCCCGATGCCAGCGGACCACGGGCTCTTTTTGAGGAGGCTCATCATGCCCGTTTGCCGCCTGCCCGTCCGCCCCGACCTCAAGCAACTTCATCGTCAGGCCAAGGAACTGCTCCGCGCCCTCCATGCCGGCGATGCGAATGCGATCGGCCAATGGCGCGAACATCAACCCGAGTCGAGTGACCCCGCTGCCGCGAAGCTTGTCGACGCGCAGCTCGTGCTCGCACGCAGCTACCAGGCTTCGAGCTGGACGAGGCTCGTCCACGCGGTGAAGCTCGCGGATGCGATCTGGCGCGATGACCTCAACACCGTCCGCGCACTCATCACAGGGAATTCGGCGCTCATCCACGAGCACGTCTTGATTCGCACGGACAGCAACTGGGGTCCGCCGATGACGTACGCGGCGAACCTGGGGCGCGATCGCCTCATCCGCCTCCTTCATAGCCATGGCGCGAAGGACCTCGAGCCGGCGGCCGGACGCGCCGCTCTTCAAGGCCACACCGACACGGTGCGCCTGATCTACGAACTGGCGGGGAAGCCGTTGTCACTCGATCAGCGGTCGCTCGCCGGTCCCGCGTACACGCTGAGCGTGGAAGGGACCGCAGTCCTCTTCGCGCTCGGTGCCCGCATTGTCGGGCCAGAGGGCGTGGACCGGAACGCCATGGAGCACCTCCTCGGGACCGACAGCCGCAACCCGCCGGCCAAGCACCGCATCCTGGAGATGTATGTCGAGCAGGGCTTCGAGCCTCCCGACACGCCGGTGATGGCGCTCCATCGCGGCCGCATCGACCTGCTCGAGGCGCACCTCGCGCGCGTTCCGGATCTCCTCACGCGCACGTTCGACATCGCCGACGTCTTCCCGCTCGCCTCTGCCTGCGCCCGGGAGCTCTACACCGCTCAGGGGACGCCGGTGCACGGGACGACGCTCCTCCACCTCGCCGCCTACTTCGACGAGCTGGAGATCGCGGAGTGGCTGCTCGACCGTGGCATGGATCCGGATGCGCGGGGGGCGATCGACGCCGACGGCTTCGGCGGCTACACCGCGCTTTTTTCGACGGTCGTCTCCCAGCGGAACTTCTGGGTCAACCATGGCAAGGGACAGCCGGACGAAGCGCGCTTCACGCGCCTCCTGCTGGACCGGGGCGCCGGCCCGAACGTCCGGGCGTCGCTCCGGGCGCGCCTCGAGGAGGGACACGGGGGCGGACCGCTTCGCGAGTACCGCGACGTGACGCCGCTCGGCTGGGGCGAGCGGTACGACGCGAGGATCTTCGTGAGCGGGGAGGCGCTGCGGCTGATCGAGGCGCGGGGCGGCGGTCGCTGACCTATGGACGATTGCAATCAGTTGGACACGGCGCAGGTCGCCGAGATCATTCGAGCACAGTTCCCCGATGTGTCCGCGTCCAGCGTCAGCTACCCCGGCGAGGGGTGCGACAGCTCAGCCTTTGAAGTGGACTCGCAGTGGGTCTTCCGGTTTCCCAAGCGCGCCGATGTCGAGCAACAGCTTCGTTTCCACGCTACTTTGGCGGGTACCCCAAGCTTCCCGGTGCGCCGGGCATCCGAGTGGACCCGGCCACAGTGCCATTCCAGAAGTGGGCGCCGACGCTCGGTCGATTCCTGTCGTGGCTGCACGCGTTCCCCATTCATGAGGCGATCAAGCTCGGAGTGAATCAGGAAGACATGGCTTCTTTGGTCGAAGAAGTCAGAGCGGATGCTCTCGGCGATTTCGAGTGCCTCAATCAGGTCGCCCGGGACGCGCCGCTGGATGAATGGCACGCATATTTGACAGACGGACCGCCAACCTGCCAGCAGCCCTCGTCGACACAGGTTGTCGTGCATCGAGATCTCGCAGCCGAACACGTGTTGTGCGATACGACGAGGCAAACGCTGACAGGAATCATCGACTGGAGCGATATCGCGATCAGCGACGCCCTGGTCGACTTTGCCGGCATATTTCATTGGGGCGGCGAGGCATTCATCAACGCCGTGCTGGCCAGCTACGATGGTCCCGTTGACAGAGCCAGGCTGCCGCAGGCGCGATTTGTGGCGGCGTGTCGAGGCGTGGCGGACGTGGCGTTTGGTCTCGAATTGAGCCGGCGCGAGTACATCGATGCGGGTATCCGTGCGCTCTCGCTTTGTGTGGGCGGCCATTCCGACGCTGGCTAACACGCCCCATTGGAGCCGACGGCCCGACCGTCCGTGCGATTATGTCGCCAACGCGTTATCGCGGCTTCTGCGCATCGTCCAGTCGCGCGCCGCGAAGGATGTTGCCCACCGCGTAGTTCGCCTCCTGGCAAGCGTACTCGTAAATTCGATAGTCATCGTCTCTCGTAAACGCCATCGACACCGTCCAGGGCTTCGTGTAGACGTTCGGATCCTCGATGGTCACGGTATAGCTGATCGTCCCGGCATCCAC